>QIEW01000005.1 GCA_003230535.1 bacterium | reverse complement strand
CCTTTCCCTTCAAGTCCTCTTATTGCCGAATATCCCAAGACCAATGCCAAAGAACGTTTGGCTCCATGGACGGTTACAGCATTTTCTCCAACCATAAATAAGGCTGTCGATTTCCTGTGCACATGCGCGGGAAAACGTATGCTGGCTCCCGGTTTGATTGCGGGGCATGATCTGGCTTTTTGGGCGGATGCCATGCGCTTTGCAGGGTCGCTTATAGCAAGACAGCAGTTTTTGCCGCGTTTGGACACTATAGAACAGTGGGTGTATAGCGCTTGCTGGGAACCTCTGTTTAGGGGAAGCGATGCAAAAAATCTGACGAGTCTTGCCAGAGCAATGCCGGCATCCGCCCGGGCATTTTCGAACGCAAAGTCAGCGCCTGACGAACCAGCCGTTTCAGTCTTATCAGATTTTCTATGCGCTACAGTTGATTATCTTGTCCGCTTTACTTCCCATGACATTGCAAAGCCTGTAAGCAAAAAGAAAACGTTTGACAGTGTTCACGATCAATGGATTTATGCGCTTGGGGCTTCAAACGGAATAATGGAAGGTAATGAAGCCGAACTGGAAAAATTTGCATTTCAGGTTCACGAATGGCGTCGTCCTATCTCTGCTCTCATAGCGGCCCCCTTCAAAGTGTGCTTTCGGTTGGAGGAACCGCAGGTTTTGGAGATGGATGGGGAGGAGGGGTTCACAAGCTCGTCGGATGACAGCTGGCATGTTTCATACTTACTGCAAGCGACAGATGATCCCAGCCTGTTAATTCCGGTGGCAGATGCATGGAAGACAAGGGGGGGTAAAATATCCTTGCTAAAACGAGGCAAATTTAATCATAAGGAGTACATACTGTCATCGCTTGGCCAGGCTGCCAGCCTCTGTCCCTTAATTGAAAACAGTCTTAAGGCTTCTGTCCCGAACGGTTATGAGCTTGATACGACCAGCGCCTATGGATTTTTAACGGATAAGGCTATAGCGCTGGAGCAAGCCGGTTTTGGCGTCATGCTTCCTGCATGGTGGACAAAGAAGGGTACAAAACAGCGTCTGAATGTTGGCGCCAGCGTTAAAAGTTCAACATTACGGGGGGGCGGCAAAATTTCGCTTGGTGAAATTGTAAAATTTGATTGGGAAGTTGCCATTGGAGACGAAAAAATATCTCTTGAAGAACTTGAAATGTTAGCCAAGCTCAAATCTCCGCTGGTAAAAGTCAGGGGTCAGTGGGTAGAGATGAATAATGAGGAAATACAGGCGGCTATTACCTTTTGGAAAAAGAAGGCCGGCGGCGAGGCCTCTGTGCGGGAAATTGTCCAAATGGCGCTGGGAGCGAAGGAGGCAGCCGAAGGATTTTCTTTCAAGGGTGTGAAAGCTACCGGCTGGATTGGCGATTTATTGGCTCAGCTTGAAGGACGGATGGAATTTGAAGAACTTATGGTACCAAAGGATTTCATAGGTACGTTGCGCCCATATCAGGTGCGGGGTTACTCGTGGCTTGCGTTCCTTAAGCAATGGGGACTTGGCGCATGTCTTGCCGATGATATGGGATTGGGAAAGACAATACAAGCCCTGGCCTTAATTCAGCACAACTGGCGGGAAAACGGAAAACTGCCGACGCTCCTTATTTGTCCTACCTCTGTAATGAACAACTGGCAGAAAGAGGCTGCCCGTTTCACGCCGGAACTGCCGGTGACTATTCATCACGGAACTACAAGATGCAAGGGGGACGCTTTTGAGAAATTGGCAGAAACACAAGCCATTATCATATCAAGCTATGCTCTCCTTCACCGGGATATAAAAATATTACAAAGCGTATCGTGGGGCGGCGTTATTCTCGATGAAGCTCAGAATATAAAAAATGCCGCCACAAAGCAGGCAAAGGCCGCCTGTAATATGAAAGCTGACTACCGTATAGCGTTGACCGGAACGCCTGTTGAAAATAACGTTGGCGATTTATGGTCAATTATGGAATTTTTAAATACTGGTTTCCTCGGCTCACAGGCTGCATTTAAACGAAACTTCTTTATACCGATTCAGGCCCGGCGCGATACGGAAGCCTCGCAACAGCTAAAAAACATTACCGGGCCGTTCATGCTGCGTCGTCTTAAAACCGACAAATCCATAATCTGTGACCTGCCCGACAAAATGGAAATGAAGGTATTCTGTAATCTCACGAAGGAACAGGCTACCCTTTATACCGCCGTTGTCAAGGATGCGGAGAGGGCATTGGATAAGTCAGAAGAGGGTATTAAACGAAAGGGAGTAATTCTGGCAACACTCTCAAAGCTCAAACAGGTGTGCAATCATCCGACGCAATTTCTCGGCGACAACTCTAAAATTCCGGGACGTTCAGGAAAGCTGGCCCGCCTGCTTGAGATGCTTGAGGAGATACTGGAGCTTGGTGAGAGGGCGCTCATATTTAGTCAGTTTTCGGAGATGGGCGGGATATTGCAGCGGTACTTACAGGAACATTTTGGGTATGAAGCGCTGTTTCTTCATGGAGGGGTTACCAAGAAAAAGCGTGATGCTATGGTGGAAGCTTTTCAGGTTGAGAATGAGGACAGCCCCAAAATCTTTATCCTGTCACTCAAGGCTGGCGGTACCGGTCTGAACCTTACCCGCGCTAACCACGTGTTCCACTTTGACCGTTGGTGGAATCCGGCTGTAGAGAACCAGGCAACCGACAGGGCATTTAGAATCGGGCAAACGAAGGATGTCCAGGTTCACAAGTTTATCTGTGCAGGGACACTCGAGGAAAAGATAGACGAGATGATCGAATGTAAAAAAGAAATTGCAGAAAGTGTTATTGGGACTGGTGAAGGATGGCTTACTAAAATGTCTAACGAAGAATTGAAGCAACTTTTTACCTTAAGAAAAGACGCAGTGGGGTAGTCATATGGCAAGTTGGTACTATAATTTTTTTGAACCGTCCAGACCTCGGGAAGCCAAGGGAGGTATCAAGGCGCAATCAAGGCGGGGAGCTTTCGGGAAAAGTTGGTGGGCGAAACGGTGGATTGAGGTTTTAGAAAGCTTTAATATTGGCGCCCGCCTGGGCAGAGGCCGCTCATATGCGCGTCAGGGGCAGGTACTGTCTGTTGATATTAAAGAAGGCGTCGTTTCGGCATCAGTTCAAGGTTCCCGATCTAGACCATATAAGGTTACCATTAAAACAAAAGTTATTTCAGATAGAGATTGGAAAAAACTGACAAAATGTTTTTCGGAGCAGGCAATCTTTGCAGCAAAACTACTTGCCGGTGAAATGCCTGCCTACATAGAAGATGCTTTTTACAAGCTTAATTTGTCTCTCTTTCCAAAAAGTCATCGGGATTTGGAAACTGACTGCTCATGTCCGGATTGGTCTAATCCCTGTAAACACATAGCGGCTGTCTACTATCTGCTTGCCGAGGAATTTGACCGTGACCCATTCTTAATTTTCAAGTTGCGGGGGCTGGACCGTAAGAAACTTGTAAAGCTTATAGGTGGTCATACGGATGAATTTGCTACTCCTGAGCCGGAAAAACCAAAGCCTGAACCGCTGCCACTGGATGTAGCTGCTTTTTGGGGAAAATCTCAGGAATATTCATTTGGCGACGTTTGTATTCCTAATATTCCAGCCGCTTTGCCAAAACGTTTGGGAAACTTTTCTTTTTGGCGTGGCGAAGAAAATTTTATAGAAGCAATGGAGCGGATTTACAGGAACGTTTCTCCCTTTGGTCTGGAAGTTTTTCTTGGTGAACGTGACAAATAAAACGAACCATTGAACACAAAATAAAAAAACTATCCTTGGCTATATAACATAATAGAATGTAAGCAGTTGGACAGTCCCATTATTGACTGGCGCTGGGCTCCATTTTATTCCGACCAGGCGACTTATTTCCTCCGCCATTTACATTTCGAAAGGGTTACTTTCGGGCGCCCAAAATAAAAAAGCTGTAAACCAAGTTTGTATGTGCACCAGAGAGTGGGAGAGTCCAAGGCAAATTTTACCGGTAATCGAGCTCAAATCCAGTGATAAAGCTAAAATGCCGAACTCTCAATTTCAAAAAAGAGGGTAGGGCGGTAATGTTATGTTGCAGCTAACTACCTGTATTTGCAACCACAAAAAGCAAAGCCCTAAAGGATACCATCCCTTAGGGCTTATTGTTAACCAACTAACTACTTGAGTTCGTTGGTATTTTTTTGGCTCCCCGGGATACACTGTTTTCGAAATAGAAAATCTGAGAACGGTTTTTAGAGAAAAAGAGAACATTTTGATAAAGTAAGTTCGGTTTTAGTCTGTCTCGATGTTCTGTATCTGATTATTTACCAGGTATTTAATCGAGACATACGATTTTCGAAATATGATTTCTGAGAATTTCTCTCGGCCTTTATTATGTATGGTGAGCTATGCAATTGGTTAATATTCTACAAAATTTGGCAAAATATTTTTAGCGCTCATTGAAAGATTGTTATTATTTGGATTGAATTTATGTTACTATATAATATAATCAATAATTAAAAAAAGAGCCTCCTGAAAAATGCTGGAGCGGTGGCCCCGGCCTACTCCATATGGGTAGCGTTGGGGCTGCTGACCCAACATATAGTGTGGCTAACTTTTGTTCATAACTTTTGCAAAAGGCTCAATTGGTTGAGTTTCCAACTCAAAGGAGACGTACTTAAAAAGTATCGTATGAGTGGGATAATTGCGGTAAATAGGTTCTTCTTAAAGTTCAGTATTATTTTCATATTTATTGTTCTATTCTCTACAGCCGGTCTTTTGACGGCTCAGGGAGGGACTGTCCCTGGAGCGGCTGGAGGCCAAATCACCCCCTCTCAGGTGCTAGGTATTCCATCAGGAGAAGCCGTAGCGCCACTGCCGCCAGGTGTAACTCTCTCTTCGGAAGTTCCGCCAGAGGTAAAACCAGAAGTCAAGCTTTCCCCTGAGAAAGGGCTCCCCGAGGTAGAGGCCCAACTAACGGAAGAAAGACTGGAGGAGGAAGAAGAATCAGAAATTGAGCGCCTGCTTTCCGGCAAAATTCCCCCCGAGGTATCTACCAAACTTAAGCAGTTTGGTTATAACCTGTTTCGGCGGAAAATCTCTACATTTGCTCCGGTGACTGATGTGCCGGTGGGGTCTGATTATGTAATTGGCCCCGGTGACACCTTTAGTATAACCGTGTGGGGGAAAGCAGAGGCTGACTATACGGTAGCGGTGGATCGGGATGGGAAAATCATTCTGCCGCAGGTAGGGGCCATAGCAGTTTGGGGCCTGACATTTTCGGCGCTAAAAGATGTACTCCGAGCTGAACTGAGCCAATATATGCAGGATTTCCAAATGAACATTACCATGAGAAAGCTGCGGACCATCAGGGTGTATGTGGTGGGAAAGGCCCGCATACCGGGCAGCTACTCATTAAGCTCGCTCTCGACAATGATTAATGCCCTGTTTGCCGCCGGAGGGCCCAACAAGAACGGCACTATGCGCAATATTCAGCTAATCAGAAACGGCCAAGCGGTCAAGACCCTGGACCTGTATGACTTTCTCCTGAAAGGTGATAAAAGCCCGGACGAGCGCCTCCAGCCGGGAGATACTATTTTTATTCCGGTTATTGGAGAGGTAGTGGGGATTGCCGGAAATGTGAAGGAAGCGGCGATTTATGAGATGAAGGACCGGCTTACCGTGGGCGAGCTTATAAAACTGGCGGGAGGGGTGCCTCCTACCGGTTACCTACAGCGGGTTCAGGTGGAGAGAGTTTCCGCCCATGAGGAGAGGATTATAGTTGATTTAAATCTTTCTCCCGCCTTTCCGGAAAAGGCAGCCGCCCAGCTAAGCGCCATCTTGCAGGACAGGGATATGGTAAAAATTTACCCTATCGCCGCTCACATCCAAAATGTTGTTGTTCTGGGAGGCCATGTGCTGAGACCGGGTGACTATGAGTTCAAAGAGGGGATGCGGCTGAGTGACCTGCTGACCTCTTATGATGACCTGTTACCTGAACCCCATCTGGATTATGCCGAAATCCTCCGCCTGGAAGAGCCGGATTTTCACCAAAGAATTATCCCCTTTAATCTGAGGGAAGTCTTGAAGAGGAATCCCGAACATGATCTGAAGTTGCGGCGCTTTGACAAGATTAAGGTCTACTCCAAATGGTTCTTTGAAGATAGATACGAGGTGAGCATTAAGGGTGAAGTGAGACGCCCGAAGAAGTTTCCGTTGCTGGAGGATATGGGGGTAAGCGACCTGGTTCAAAAGGCCGGCGGTCTGACTAAGGAAGCCTACTTAACCAAAGCGGAGATATTCAGACTAACCCCCGACCGGGAAATAGAAACCATAGCCTTTGACCTGGGGAGAGCGTTAGCGGGCGACCCCGAAGCCGATATTCTGTTGCAGGATGAGGATCGGGTGGTAGTCCACAATATTTGGGAGACTAAGTGGAAAGAGACGGTACATATCACCGGGCAGGTAAATAAGCCGGGAGAGTATCGTCTCACCCAAAGCATGGGGGTTTCCGATCTGATCTTTCGGGCGGGGAGTCTTAAAGACAGCGCCTATCTGCGAGAGGCCGAGCTCACACGGATGCTGATTGATCAGGAAGGGATAACCACCAGGCAGTTGGAAATAGATCTGGGGAAAGCCCTGCGGAACAATCCAAAACATAATATCCTGCTGCAAAAATATGACACCTTGAATGTGCGTATCATCCCTGACTGGAAGGAAAGCAGAGTGGCCGGCTTCAAAGGTGAAGTCAGGTTTCCCGGAACATATAACATCGGCAAGGAAGAAAGGGTGTCCTCCCTCCTAAGACGCGCCGGTGGTTATACCGATGAGGCATACCTAAGGGGAGCTATCTTTACCAGGAAGTCGGTTAAGGCTTTACAACGGAAGAGATTAGATGAGCTGGTCAGGAAGCAGGAGCTGGAAATCCGGGCCATCTCACCCCATATAATGGGGGGCACGCTAAGCAAAGATGATCTGGAGGCCGCTCAGCAGACGTTGGCAGCGCAAAAGGAGCTGCTGCGTAAGCTGAAGGCCGCTGAGGTCACCGGTCGGGTAGTGGTGAAACTCGCGCCGTTGGATGAGTTTACCGGTTCTGAATACGATATTAAGTTAGAGGATGGGGACGAGCTGTCCATCCCTCTGCGACCGGACACGGTAGGGGTGTTGGGCGAGGTTTATAATACCACTTCTATATTGTATAGAGAAGGCAAGCCGCTTAGTTATTACCTGAATAAGGTCGGAGGGCCGACCAAGGAAGCTGATGATGATGAAATTTACTTGGTTCGGGCGGATGGTTCGGTGATTAGCCGCTCCCAGGAAAGCGGCCTGCGGATTTCCTGGGATGCTGAAAATAATAGATGGGTATCGGGAAGTTTCATGTCAACCACACTGGAGCCGGGGGACATTATCCTGGTTCCCCGAGAACTGGAAAAAATCCAATGGCTGAAGACCGCCTCCGAACTCACCCAAATCTTGTTTCATGCAGCCATCGCCGCCGGCATCGTTATAGCCGTATTTTAAAGACGGGATAAATGTCCGCTAAACACCCTGAGACCCGAATAATTATCATAAACACGCTCCCGCTGGTCGCTTTCATAGTGGGAGTTCTCGGTGATTTATATAAAAATTTTGTTTTTTGACCGTTATCTTATAACTGCCTGTATTCAAATAACATCATCAATGTTTACCGTGGATTTATGAATAATCAGGGTGAGAAGCCAGAATACAAAACTGAGGGGGAGCTAAACCTCCTGGATTATATCGCTGTTATCGTAAAACATCGGCGGATGATCTTCCGTCTGTGCACTACGGCGGTAATTGTGGCAGCCATAGTAAGCCTCCTTTTACCTAAGATATACAGCGCCACGGCGCGTATTATGCCATCCCAGACAGGGACGGGGGCTATGCCCAGCCTGACAACCAAGCTGGGGGGACTTACCGCCCTAGCCGGGGGAATGCTGGAGGTACCCGACCAGGCCCAGGTATATGTTGAGATGCTCAAAAGCCGCACGATGGCGGATACCATTATCAATAGCTTCAATTTATTAGAAGCATATGATGAGGAACTGATGAAGGATGCCCGAGAGAAACTGGGGGATAATACTAATTTTGTAGTCTCCGATGCGGACACTATCAGCATTACGGTAGAGGATAATGACCCACAGCGGGCGGCGGATATGGCGAATGCCTATGTGGAAGAACTGGATAAGCTGAACCAGAAGCTCAATATTTCTGATGCTTCCCGCCAGCGGACATTCCTGGAGAAAAGGATTGAGGAGACAAAGAACCAATTGGCCCAAGCCGAAACCTACCTGAAACAGTTTCAAGAACGACATAAAATTGTAGCTTTGGATGAGCAGGCTACCGCCTCCATTCGGGGCGCCGCCCACATCAAGAGCCAAATTATTGCCACCGAAACGGAACTGGAAGTGTTAAAGAGCTTTATTACCGGGAAAAACAACCAGACAATCAGATTAGAGCAAAAGTTGGGAGAACTAAACGCTCAATTGGCAAAGATTGAAGACGGCGAAGAGGCGGATAACCCAGGCCATTCTGGTAATCCCAAAGGCAGTTCAAATTTCTATATACCCTTTTCCCAGGTACCTAATCTGGGGCTCCAGTTGGGCAGATTAATGCGGGCGGTGAAGGTCCAGGAAACGGTGTTTGAACTGCTCACCCAGCAGTATGAGCTGGCCAGGATTGCTGAAGCCAAGGATACCCCGACTATTCAAATATTGGACAAGGCGGTGGCGCCGGAGGAGGAAAGTAAACCTAACAGACTGCTCATAGTGGCATTATCCGGCATGGCAGCCTTTTGGGGAGCTATATTCCTGGCTTTTATCTGTGAGTACCTTGATGGAATGGATGCCGGAGATAAGCAGCGTTGGCAGGATATGAAAGCTGCGGTGAGAGGGAGCATTCCTTTTATGGGGAAATGAAACAGAGCATGTTTACGCACCTTTGGCGGACGAGGGGGTTATCCTGCATCATCCATAAAGTGAAGGAAAATCTGGATTCCTGCTGTTGCAGGAATGACAGACAGTATAAACCCAGATAAACCCAGTTTTGATGGTCTCGTAAAAAGTAAAAATTACTCTTGCTCGCTACAACATTGCTCGCTACAACATAGAGTGCCATTGTGCTTGTTATCATACTACATATAGACAGTTTTTCCAGCTTCACCGACTTTTTACGAAAGCATCAGTTTTAGGTGGTGGCAGGTTCTCAAACCTGCCACTCGTTCAGGCTGTCAGGTCTGAGGACCCGACAGCACATAAAACCTAATTATTTATCAAATGCTGTAGCAGGAGTCTATGAGTAAACCAAGAGGAGTAGGGCGGTTCAAGCGAAGCGAAACCGCCAATAACATCCGCACTAGGATAGGCGGAACCGGCTTACGCCTTGTTCCACCCTACTAACTGGATTCCTGCCTTCGCAGGAATGACAAAATAATGCAGGATAAACCTAAAGACTTGCGAAACGGTACACTAGTTATTTATCAAATGCTGTAGCAGGTGTGTATGAGTAAACCAAGCAGCCCAAGCTCTACCAGGGAGAAGGCAGTGGCGGAAGGGGAACTTGCCACGGTTGCCAAGGGGGCTGGTATGGCCCTTGTAGGTTACATTTCCAAGGGGA
>QIEW01000461.1 GCA_003230535.1 bacterium | reverse complement strand
TAAATCGCCTAAAAGATAAACTTGGGTTAGAGCGCGGCAGTGATGAACTGGCGATACAGCGGAGGTTGGAGCAGTTGTTGAGTATGTCTGACAAATTTGTTTCACCGGAGATATTGGATTTACTCGGGCTTAAGTCTGAAGCGCCGGTGGATGAGGTGAGACGGGTTGTCGAACAGCTTAAGCAGTCGGCTGACCTTCAACCCAATAAGGATTATGTGCCCCGTGAGGATTATTTAGCTCTAAAGTGGGAGCTGGAACTTGAGCGCCGAAATAAAATTGTTGATAAGGCTCTGCTTACGGGTAAGATTACTCCGGCTCAAAGGCTCTGGGCTGAGGAATATGCTTTAGCCGATCCTGAAGGATTTGATAATTTTCTAAGTTCTTCGCCGAGGATTTTGCCGCTCTCTAGGTTTAGTTCGGAAGCTGTAAATAAGAGAGGGGCTGTTTTGGATGAATTTCAGAGACAGGTAAATCAATTATTAGATTTAGATGAGTCGGTATTTAAGAAATATAACCAATTATAGGGGGTGAATATTAGTTGTAAGTATTGTTAAGTTGGGCCCTGAAATTATTTTAGAAGAGGAGGAGATATGGCTGCATTAACCAAGGACAGAAATACGGTGTATAAGGAAGGAATAGAGGTCGCCTATCAGGTGGCCGGCAGTACCAAGATTTATGCCGGATCGCTGGTGTGTATAAACGCATCAGGTTATGCCGTGCCCGGGGCGGATACTTCCGGCTACAAATTTATAGGGGTGGCGGAGGAGTATGTAGATAATAGCGGCGGTTCGGATGGGGATGAGACGGTTAAGGTCAGGAGAAAAGGGGTACATCAGTTTTCCGCCTCGTCCATGGCTCTATCTGATATTGGTGGAGCCGTATATATATCCGATGATCAAACGGCGGCTAAAGTTACTACTAATTCCATTGCCTGCGGGAAGGTAGCCGACGTGGTATCCGCAACCAGCATCTATGTGGATGTTGACCGTATCTAGCGGTCACCGATTAATGCAATTACCAATTAAATAAGTTAGAAATTGAAACGGAGAGGAGATAATGATATTAAATCAAGCGTCTTTACAAAGTATCTATAAGGGGTTTAAGACTGTTTTCCAGGAAGCTTATACCGGCGCTCCCGTTCATTATGAGGAGGTTGGAACGATAGTACCGTCTTCGGCATCAGAAGAGGAATATAAATGGCTGGGCAGGGTGCCGCGCTTACAGGAATGGGTAGGCGAGCGCACTATCCAGAATTTGGCCGCCTACAGCTTTGTGATTAAGAATAAAGACTGGGAGGCCACCATAGAGCTGGACAGAAATGACATAGAGGATGACCAGATCGGCATTTACCGTCCGTTGATTGCTTCTTTGGGGGTGGCGGCCAGACAGCACCCCGATGAAATTCTATTTGATCTTTTGTCTGCCGGTTTTACGAATACCTGCTATGACGGACAGTTTTTCTTTGATACGGATCATAGCGAAGGCGGCTCAGGCACGCAAAGCAATAAGGGTACCGCCGCACTTTCCGCTACTTCATATCAGGATGCTTATGCCGCCATGATGAGCATAAATGACGATCAAGGCGAGCCTTTAGGGGTAACCCCGAGTCTTTTAGTAGTCCCGCCGCAGCTTAGGGCTACGGCCCTGCAAATTCTGGAGGCGGAGCATCTCTCAAATGGTGAGACCAACATTAATCGACACTCAGCTAAACTGCTGGTGGCTCCGCGGCTGGCTTCAAATCCTAACTATTGGTTTTTACTGGATACTTCTAAGCCGATAAAACCGTTAATTTTCCAGCAGCGACAAGTGCCGGAGTTCGTCTCTCAGGATCAACCGGATGACGAGTCGGTTTTCATGCACAGGAAATTTCGCTACGGCGTATCTTGCAGGGATAATGCCGGTTACGGATTATGGCAATTGGCCTATGGTTCGATCGGCACCATCTAATCAATTAGAGGTGAATAGGGGTTAGGGAGTATATAAAAATACTGCGGCCAGACAATAGCAATGGCGCAGCCACTCCCTAACCCTAAACCCTCCAACCGGACAAAACAAACATGGCTTACTCTATACAAGCGGATATCTTAGAACAGCTTACTTATGAGGAGCTGGTGGATCTTACGGACGACACCGAGCAGGGAGTAGTGGATGCGGCGGTAGTCTCCCGGGCTGTTTCGGATGCGGATGAAGAGATAAATATTTATTGCGGCAAGATTTACGACGTACCGTTTAGCTCCGTTCCGGCTATCATCCGGAAAATTTCCGTTGATATAGCGATTTATAATCTTTACTCGCGGCGCGGCATAGTGGCCGATGTTCGCTTAGAACGTTATCAGAGTGCAGTCCGGACGTTAGAAGATATCGCTCATGCGGAGATAACCTTGGGGGCGCCGCTGGCTCCGGCCCATAATTCTAAGCAAGCCGCATCCGTCTCATATCCAGAGCGGCTGTTTAGCCGGGATAATCTAAAGAATTACTAAAATGGCGTTTGGTGTGACTAAAGCGACTAACTCCGAGCGTGTTATAAGTCCCGAATTATTCGGGTTAATTGTCCAGCTATAGAAAACATGAACTACATTGCCGAGATAGAAGATAAGATATTGGAAGCATTATCCGGTCTAAAAACTCCGACGGGATATGCAAAGACCCTGGAAAGCTATCAGGGAACGTTGGAGGAAGCGCTTGAGGCGCCGGATAAAATCCTGGTTCTGCTGCCTGCTATTTTGGTGGTGTTTGCCGGAAGCAGCTATAAGGAGATACCCGTTCGAGTATTCCAGCAGCAGATTAGGTTCAGGATATTGGTGGCTTCAGGGACATTGCGGGGAGATAGGGAACGCCGGCGGGGATCAAAAACTCCAGGCCAAATCGGGACGTATCAGATGTTAACCGACGTTCGCCAGTCGTTAGCAGGAAACACCTTAGATAATACGGCAGCCCCGATATCAGTGGTTCGGGAGGAGCCGGTATTTATCGGGAAAACCAGGGGACCGAAGACCCGCAGTCGGTTTGTCTCCATTTATTCTGCGTTATATCAGACCGAGCTGGATTACAGTGCAATTTAAGGTATAACGGTTTAGAACATGAGTGTTATTTAAGCGTATATGAATTTCATTTTGCTGTGCTGTCGGGTCCTCAGACCTGACAGCCTGAACGAGTGGCAGGTTTCCTGAACCTGCCGCCACCTAAAAAAACAAAAGGGATCATACAAATTACCGAAAACTCCCGCTATGGAAGCGACCAACGGGAGCGTGTTATAAGTCCCGAATTATTCGGGAAGGAGGAGTTATGCCCTGGAATTATGATGTGATGTGGGCGTTTTCCAGTAAAAAACAATCAGCTTACGGGACCGCGCTTGCGGATGGAGATCTCACTTTAGCCTATCCTTTCCGGGGCCCGGATATATTGGAGCGCAAACCGGATTTGGCAACCGATGAAGATGAGATGGGCCGGGGGCATGAATGGCCTACCGCTCAGGAGGTAGAACGCTGGGATTGTAAGTTAAAGCGAAACTTTGATGTGACAAGCTTCATGGCGGCCTGGGCCGGGGCGTTTGGTCTCGGTCAGGTCTCCACAAACCAGCCTGATCCTGTAGGTAACCCAACAGTATATGAACATACCGGCCTCTTTTCGGACCCGGACACATCCGGTCATCAGAACCCGGCTGCAACGGTAGTGGAAAAACTTTCGTCTGGGATAAAGAGGAAGATTAAAGACCTCACGGTAGATAAATTTATCATCTCAGGTGAAGGGCGGAACAGACTGCAATTAGAGTTGATATTAGCAGGGAGCGGACAAGTGGAGGACAGCTCGCTCTCTATGCCGGCGCTTACAACGGGATCGTTTTTACGCATGTCGGGAACCAAACTGGAGATAGGGATATCAGGCGCTGAAGTAGATGTCTCTTCCCGACTTAGGCAATGGACGTTAAGGGTGGACAACGGCCTTCAGCTTCAGGATGGTTACTATCCCAATTCCGGTCTATATCGCGGCCGCTGCCTGTTTGGGAGGCGCAAGGCGTCGCTTTCTCTCACGCTGGACCTGGATGCCGGCTCTACTGAACTCGATTATCTGGAGAATAATCAGGAGTTGAAGGCTATTCTTACCGCCGAGGGCGAAACGATAAGCGGCAGTTATAAACATAAGTTGGTAATTACTATTCCAAAGCTGCGATATAGGACTGCGCTTATTGCTGAGGAGGGGCATAAGTTGGTTTATCGGCTGGACTGTAACTTATTCTACGATAGCAGTTTATCCGGTCCGCTGGAGCTAAAAGTTACCAATACCCAGAGTTCGTATTTAATTTGATGAGTACAACAGTAAGTGTAAAAAAATTTACATCGGTCAAGAGGGGGGAAACGTATGGGATTTGAACTGGATTTAGACCAGACAGAGGTGGTGTTAACAGCGCCTCAGGGCGGGGTGAGCTATAAACTGAAACATATTCTACGGCAGCCCACGTCTTATGAGTGGAAGGAATACGATCGACGCTCCGCCTCCCTCCACCGGGGGAAAGCCGGTTTGGAGAACAATATACTGGAGGCGAGGGAATGGCTTTATAATAAGGTAGTTCAGCGGCTGGAAGGTTATACTTTTCAAGGGGGGGCGCTTAGTCCTGATACTCCAAACTGGAAAGATAAGGTCCCTGTCTTACATAAATCCCAAGTGATCGGTCGTCTTGGGGAGGTATATCTTGAGGAAGATGAGGGAAACTGAAGGAGGAGATCCGGGCGGCCTTAGATACCGGATGTCAGCCGCACTGCCAGCCAGAATGTATTCTAAAGCAGCTTTCCGAAACAGAATGCCTTAACTGCCGGAAAGATTTGCCGGGATCTCCTAATGTGTCACCTTGGATCAGGCATCTGTTTTTACTGTGGTCATTAAAAAAAGCCGGTTGCACTTTTCGGCTGGACGAGCTTACACCAAAAGAATGGCGGGGATTGGTGATTTTAGGTGAGCTGTTGCAGGAGCAACGGTTCCGACTAAATAAAAATAAAATGTAACTACAGGCGGTTAGATTTAGTTAAGACACTCTGAACCCGGATTATTCATATATTCACGGTAAATATTGATTATGTTATTTGAATAGAACTTAGCGCACCGCTGGTGCGGACATTTTAGGTGGCGGCAGGTTCAGTAAACCTGCCACCCATTCAGCCTGTCGGGTCTGAGGACCCGACAGCACATAAAAGATTATCTACTTGTTTTATTAGCCGAAAAAAAGGAAATTCCTTGTATCTTGATTATGGGTAGTATAGTGTTTCAGAGTAACCCAAAATAACGGTCAAAAACAAAATTTTCATACAAATTACCGAAAACTCCCGCTATGGAAGCGACCAACTCCGAGCGTGTTATAAATCCCGAATTATTCGGGTGAATTAGTAATATTCCACTACAGGTGGAGGAATATAGTTTATGGCTTATGAGCTAAATTTTGGGCAGGAAAACAGGGCTGAAAAGATAAGAGATTTGGCCGGCGCCTACGCTGAACTCTCTCAACCAGTGGAGGAGAGCACAGAAAAACTTCAGCGCCAGGAGAGTGCTCTAAATAACCTTTCGGCTGCCTCGAGCCGCTTCTTTGGCGACTGGAACCGCTCCACTCAAGCCGCCGCCCAGAGCCAATCGGCCTGGGCTAAGGGAATGGATGAACTGGGAAACAAGTTTACCCAACTGGAAGATAAATTTCCTGTAGCCGCCCTAAAATCATTCTCCAATAGAATGGGCCAAGCCTTATCGGATACTGTTTCCGGCGCTAATTCCGCCAAAGATGCGTTTTCCAGTTTAGCCGAGGGTTTTCTAAATGATATCAATAGGATGATCAGCCGCATGGTGGCTATGTATATAATGCAACAGACGATGGCAGGCGTGGGAGCTATGGGATTTGCTGAAGGCGGAGTTATTCCTGGCCATTTTACCCCCATAACGCCTATGCAGGAGGGAGGGATATACAACCGTCCCACCTTGGGACTGGTGGCTGAGGCGGGATATCCTGAGGCGGTGATCCCCATGAAGCATGGGTATGTTCCGGTAAAGGTCATAGGCGACAATCAGGCCGCATCGGGGCAGTCAAAGCCAACTTATATCGTCAACGCTTTTAGCGAAGATTTCCTGCAACAGGAAATAAACCGGGCTTTATCGAAAAATGCGGACGTTATTGTAAATGTGGTGCAGCGGGATATAGCTTCACAGGGCAATACTTATCGTATGATCAGGGGAATTAACCGATAGCCCGAATAATTCGGGATCATAAATACGCTCGGAGTTGGTCGCTTCCACAGCGGGAGTTTTCGGTGATTTGTATGAGCCATTTTATTTTTGACCGTTATTATATAAGTACTTGTATTCAAATAACATCATTAATGTTTACCGTGAATTTATGAATAATCAGGGATAGGGAGTATACGGAGGAATAAATGTCATCAGGTAAGTTTAATGTTGGAAAACAAAAGCAAAGTACAGCCACCTTCTTATATGTGTATTTGGTAGATGAAACCGACGGCTACACACCGGAAACGGGGATTATAAGTCCAACGATTACCGTCAGCAAAAATGGCGGGGCGTTTGCAGCGCCGTCAGACGGCACCTGGAGTGAGTTAGCATCCGGCTGGTATAAGGCGGCGTTGGATGCTACCGATACAAATACCCTGGGGGCTCTGGCTGTCAATGTGGCAAAAACCGGCTGCCGAAACTTTATGAATACAGTAGAAGTAGTTTCAGGTACGGTTGACGATCTGATTACTTTAGTTACCCGTGCTTTAGGTTTGGTTCAGGAGAATTATTATCTGGATAATACGACTTATGACTCCGGGAGATTAAGCACGGCCAGAGTTAGAATTTATGATAGCGCGGTTAATGTAGGCACGGATATAGGCGTAGTGGCCACTTACAATATTACCGCCACCTATGCCGGCAGCGGCCTGGCAACTTATAAGGTGGTAAAGTCATAAGGGGTAGAGATGAGCGTAGCGCTTGCGACTAAAGGTCAAATATCGTATCAACCAGAGAGCTACACTTTTAATCGTAACAGCAGCAGCTTGGTTGGAATAACCCTGGCTGCCAAAGGATATATTACGGAAATAGGTTTTGTGGATTTATATCCGCAGTATAATTTTGAGGAAGTATGCGGTTATGAAGATGTAGTAATTACTGCTTATCCTTCCGGAATGGAGCAGCGGATAGTTACCGTATCCGCTACCCGCCGGCAGTTTAACCTAAACTTTAAACTACTTACCAGTTCCAAACTAGAGGATCTGTGGCAATTTTATCAGGATCATCACGGCCCGGCCTATTCTTTTCTGTTTAAGAATCCCAGATCGGGCGAGACGGTTCCGGTAAGGTTTGCTTCTAAATCAATGAGCCGCACGCTATTTGCCTATCAACTGGAATCTACGGGCTTACAACTTATTGAAGTAATAGGGGAGTAACGGATATGGAGTCAACAAGTCAGGACTATAAAGCTGAGATGGAAAACTCTGCTCCGGAAGTAATAGAAATATACGATATATTCTTAACGGATGGGACGCATCTGCGTTATACCTCCTACGATCAAGATATAAACTGTGTGGATTTTGAGGAATAATGGCTGAGTTAACTTTAGAGAGTAAATATATTAAGGTGACCTTCCCGGGGAATACGGCTGGTTT
>QIEW01000446.1 GCA_003230535.1 bacterium | reverse complement strand
CATTCAGCCTGTCGGGTTTGAGAACCCGACAGCACATAAAAACTTATCTATTTGTTTTATTGGACCAAAAAAAGGAAATTCCTATACGTTCTAGTTATAGAATAACGGTCAAAAAACAAAATTTTCATACAAATCACCGAAAACTCCCGTTATAGAAGCGACCAGCGGGAGCGTGTTTATGATCCCGAATTATTCGGGTTAAACGCCATATTTCTTTAGTTTCCTCCACAGGGTAGTCTCAGATATTCCCAATTCCCTGGCAGCCTTACCTTTATTATAGGCACATTTGCGGAGTATCTGCAAAATACATTCTTTCTCAGTCCTCTCCAGGATGCGGCCATCTTCCTCCTCTCCCAGGTCAGGTTGGCGGAGCTTGGCCTGTATGTCCTCCACAGCCACGGATTGGCCGCTGCTAAGTACTACGGCTTGTTCAATAACGTTTTCCAGCTCCCGGATATTCCCCGGCCAGGAATAGGCAACAAGTTGAGAAAGAGCCGCCTTTGATATTCTATCCACTACTACTCCCAACTTATCGGCGTATTTTTGCAGAAAATGATTTGCCAACAATGGGATATCTTCCCTTCTCTCACGCAGGGGGGGCAGCCAAAGTGTAATCACATTCAAGCGATAGAAGAGGTCTTGGCGGAAAGTCCCTTCGGCCACCGCTTTCTCCAGATCGCTGTTAGTGGCGGAAAGAAATCTTACATCTACCGAGGTTTCCCGGTTAGCCCCTAACCGGCGAAAAGAGCCGTCCTGCAATACCCTCAATAACTTGGCTTGAATTGCCGGCTCCAGTTCTCCGACTTCATCCAGAAAAAATGAGCCTTTATTCGCTTCTTCCAATAACCCCTTTTTGTTTGTAATGGCGCCGGTAAACGAACCCTTGAGATGGCCGAACAGCTCGCTCTCCAATAATTCCCTGGGAAGCGCCCCGCAATTTACTACAATAAAAGGATTTTCCTTGCGCGGACTGTTATTGTGTATGGCTTTAGCAATAAGTTCTTTGCCGGTGCCACTCTCTCCCATAATCAGTATGGTGGCATCGCTACGAGCAACCTTAGCCACCTTTTTCAGTAAACTTTGCATGGCGTCGCTATGCCCCAAAATGTTTTCGAAACGATACTTCTCCTTGACCTCCCTCCGCAGATAATTTATTTCACTCCGTTGATTTTTCCGTTCCAGAGCCCTGCTAACTTTGAGCTTAAGCTCATCCGGATTAAATGGCTTGGTAAGATAATCAAAAGCTCCCAGTTTCATTGATTCTACGGCAGATTCAACGCTGGCATAGGCGGTCATAATAATTACTTCAGTTTCCCAATTATTACTCTTGGCAGCGCTGAGCACCTCCAGGCCGCCCACGGGGTCCATTTTTAAGTCGGTAATTACCAGATCGTATAACTCACGATTTATCAGTTCAATTGCCTGGTGGCCGCCTGCCGCTTGGGCTGTATCATAGCCCTCCATCTCGAGCGCAATGGCCAACGAATTTCTCATGTTCACTCGATCGTCAACAACCAGAATTTTGCTTTTCGGGGACATATTACACTTACGTTACCGGTTATTCTGGGGATGGTTGATTTGTGCGGGTAAAAATAACATGACTTTTGTTCCCACACCCTTTTGGCTTTTGATATCGATTAAGCCTCCATGAGTCTCTATAATTTGTTGTACCACTGGCAGGCCCAACCCGCTGCCGTCCGGCTTAGTGGTGAAAAAGGGTTCAAAAATCTTATTCATTACCGTCGAATTTATGCCAGCGCCGGTATCTGTTATATCCACAGATATCCCTGGGGCGCCCTCACATTTATGTTTCTTAATATTTAACTTGAGGGAGCCCCCCTCAGGCATAGCCTCAATCACATTAATCAGTAAATTCCAGAATACCTGCCTGATCTGATCGGGGTCGAGCCAAAGCAGGGGCAAGTCAGCTTCATACTGCTGTGTTATCCGGATTTCAGGCTTATACCGCTCATCCTCCTGAAGCATCAACAGGGTCTCCTGTATCAGAGAGTCTATCCGGCACTCCGAAAAGCGGCTTTTCTTCAGGCGGGCAAACTTTAAAAATTCACTAATAATTAAGTTTATTCTCCTGGTTTCTTCCACTACAATTTGCATTAATTCCTTTAGTTTTTGTTCTAAATCCAGCTTTTGATTGAGAACCCCGATTGAGTTAGTGATTGCCCCTAGCGGATTACGAATCTCATGGGCGATAATGGTAGCCAGCTCAGCCATAGAAGCCAGCTTCTCGGATCGCTTAACCCTCTTTTCTAACTTAAGACGGTCGGTAATATCCCGGGCAATTCCTTGGATTCCTATTAACTCCTTTCCTCTCCAGATAGGAGTTAAATTTACCTCAAAACTGATCTTGGTTCCTGCCTTGGCGACAAACTCGGTCAATAAAGGAACTGTTTCACCTTTCTCAATTACCTTATCAACGGAACTCCGAAATTTGTGCTCTTCCTCCCGGCGTAAAATGAAGGAGAAATGCTGGCCGGAAAGTTCGGCGGCAATGTAATTCAGCTTGTGTTCCAGCAGTGAATTGCAGTATGTAAATATACCATTCTGATCCAGGGAAAAAATTGCATCTCCGGCGCTCTCCAGCAAATTACGATATTTTTCCTCCAACTGACGCAGTTGAAGCAGCTTATCCTGTAGCTTTTGCACCAGCATTTGATTATATTTCTTCAGATAAACTTTCTCTTCTGAAATTGGTTTTCCGGGAGACGGCAAACACCCTCTTTGAACCTCATCGATTACTTTATTTATAATTTTCATAAAAGTGAGGGGCTCAATGGGTTTCACGATATATTTACTCGCGCCAAGTTTTAATGCAAATTCCTTGTCCTGAGGATCGGTATAGGTAGCGGTATAAAACACAAAAGGAATTTCTTTTAAGCGTTCATGCTGCATCCACTCCCGACATAACTGGAAACCATCCATTTTAGGCATCAGGATGTCGGCGATTACCAGATCAAAGCTCTCGCTTAACCCCTTTTCCAGAGCTTCTTCTCCGTTTTCAGCCGCAACAACCCGAAAATTATTTCCCCGCAAGAGGGCTTGTAACATGTAGCGATTTTCCCGGTTATCGTCCACAACTAATATTCGCATAATATTCTCTTAGTATTTTCTTGATTTCCTGAGCAAAACCGGTCGGGTCTATAGGCTTTTCAATATAGTAATCACAGCCGGCCCGTAAGGTCTGCTCCCGATCCCCTTTCAGGGCATAAGCTGTTAAGGCGACAATGGGGATATTGCGGCACTCGGGCTGGTTTTTTATCTGCCTGGCAGCATCATATCCGCTTTTACCGGGTAGCTGCATATCCATCAAAATCAAGTCCGGTTTTCTTTTAATGGCTGCCTGAACCGCCTGGCACCCGTCCTCGGCTGTGAGTATCTGATAGCCATGCTTTTCAAGGATGAAGGTTACCAGATAAAGGTTTTCTGCGTTATCTTCGACAACCAAAATTCGTTTCATTTTCCCCTACTCCTGAGAAGCTTCAGGGTAGCCTTAATATCCGACAATAATTCATCCTTGGTAAAATGTCCTTTGAGCATTATTCGCTGGATGTTCTGGTTAAGAGAATCCCTTTCCCCTTGGGCGGGGTCCTTTGCGGTGATAATAATTATGGGTATGTTTTTGGTGTGCTCATTCAACTTGAGCGCTTTTATCACCTCGAACCCATTCACCTCGGGCATCAAAAGATCCAGAATAATTAAATCCGGCTGCTCTCGATCTACTAAGGCCAGTCCCTCTTTCCCGCCAGAGGACTTTATGATCTTATAGTCTTCACCCTTTTGAGATTCTAACATGTCAGCCAGAAGTTTTACATCCGTAGTATTATCATCAATGATCAGTACCTTATTTATTTTTATGATAATACCTTTCTCAATGTATTTCAATGTGTTTATTAATACTTCTTTCTCAATCGGTTTTGCTAAACAGGCTGCTGCACCCAAGGACAGGCCAAAGTTTATATTGTCTAAAATAGCGATAATAACTACCGGAAAATTTTTTGTTTCCGGCAGGGCATTTAAACGGCGGAGGATTTCCCAGCCGTTTTGATCCGGCATCAGGATATCCAAAATAATGGCGAATGGGTTATGGACCCGGGCCATCTGAATGGCTTCCTCTCCGGTATGGGCTTGACTTACCTGGTAACCCTCGCTTTCCAGAAAGGTTTTTAGCATTTCCCGGGCATCAGACTGGTCTTCGATTGTCAGCGCCAGTAGCCCGCTTTTACTTGGTTTTTCCTTCTCTTGTATCATAGCCTTTCGATCTGTTTCCGGCAACACCAGCACCGGCAGGCTGAAACTAAACTTTGATCCGCGGCCATATTGGCTCTTTACCCAGATGCTGCCGCCCAGCATATGCACCATCTTTTGGGAGATGCTCAAACCCAATCCCGTCCCTTCCGGCTTTTTTTCATATGGCCGATGTAACTGCTTAAATACATCAAATATCCCCTCCAGATCCTCTTTCTTTATCCCGATGCCGGTATCTGAAACACTAAGCACCAACTCCCGGCCGCCGGCTCTCAGATGACCCTTAACTTCAATGCGTCCCTGATTAGTAAACTTGACGGCATTACCTAATAAGTTGATCAGTATCTGCCTTACTTTAGCCCGATCACTATAAAGCTGGCAGCCAACCTCCGGCATCCGGACAATCAGTTCCAGTCTCTTTTCTTCAATCATGGGATAAACGGTTGAGATTGACTCGGTCACTACTTCCCTCAAATCGAACTTTTGGGGCAGAACTTCCATTTTTCCGGCTTCGATCTTCGACATATCCAAAATATCGTTGATCAATTCCAACAAGTGCTTAGCGCTCCTAAAGACCATTTCCAACTGCTTTTTCTGCTCGGCATTTATTTTGCCGGTCATTCCCTGGAGAATGATCCCGGTAAAACCGATGATAGAGTTCAGGGGGGTGCGCAACTCATGGCTCATATTAGCTAAAAATTCACTTTTAAGGCGGTTTAACTTTGCTAACTTTTGGTTGACTTCCAAAAGCTGTTGAGCCTGAAGCTTTAAATTCCCATAAAGCCTGCCTTTTTCGATGGCCAATGCCGCCTGATCGGAAATACTCGTCAGCAGGGCTTCATCTTCTTCATCAAAGGGCTTGCCGTCCAGCTTATCATGCAGGCCGATAATGGCGACCACTTGATCATCCCTGATAACAGGTATGACAAGAAACGATTTTATGTTATACTCTTGAATTACAGTATCATAGAGAGTAAATTCCTTCGATGTATCCGCAACTCTGAGGGGTTTTTTAGTGCGAATTATCTCCGAAGGCACACCCTGATCAATGTTTGCACTGACATCCTGGAAAATTCGGGTGGCTGAGTTATAGGCCCGGCCTTTAGCTATGCCTGCCTTATAGTCTATAATTCCCATGGCTCCCGAGCCGGCCCCTACTAAACTGGACGCCTCTTTGAGCAAGCTATCCAACAGGTGGGGCAATTCCAACTCCCCGCTTAACATCCGGCTGATCTCACAAAGGGCGCTTATCTGCCTCGTCCGTCCCTCTACCCTTACCTCCATCTCGGCAGCCGCCTTCTTTAAGGCTTCGTAGAGCCGGGCTTTATCAATAGCTATAGCCGCCTCATCCCCGATGGCCTGAACCACCGGGATGTTCTCATGGCTGAAGCGTTTTCCGGGGGTAAGTCCAAAAACCCCCAGCGCTCCCAGCGCCTTCTCTCCTGAAATCAAAGGCACCGCCAGCAGAGTTTTCAATCCGCCCGCTACAAATTCCGGCACTGCTTTGGGGTGAGCCGGGTAGTCCTCCAATATGATTGGTCGGCGTTCCTGCATCGTATATCCCGCCAATCCTCCCCCTTTGGGCACAATCACCTTAATCAAATTATCGGGCATATTATAGAAATAAGGATAAGTGATTATCTGCCGCTGCTCATCATAGATGGCAATTGCTCCGGCATCGGCTCCGCTGGCCTGGGTGGCGATTTTGACCACGCTGCTCAAAAGCTCTTTCAAGTCAAGCTTTGAGGAAATATCCTTAATCAAATTGTTTATTAACGTCAGCTCCTTGATGTGTCTTTTTACCTCCTCATCGCCTCGAACCAGTGAACAAGCCATGTACAGGAAGGCCCCGCCCAGACGATCCACCTCGTCGCCAAAGTATCTCTTGTAATACTTACATTTCTTGCAGTCACCCAGCTTCCGGGCGTATATTCCCTGAACCTTTCCCCGGCGTAAGGCTCCTACCGTATACCAACATGGGATTAGGGGCTCGCTATGGGCGGGACAATCCTCTTTACTACATTTCATAACTTCCCAACAGTTAAGCTTTCTTCCTGTTTTGGGAATAGATTCCAGCTTTCCTCCCGCAAAATCTTCGGCTGCTGCTGCCAGATTGGAAAGGGGCAGAGAAATCCGCCGGGAAACAATTTTGGAAATAAAAAGGGATACAGCTACAACCAGTAGGGCCATAAAAACCAGCAAACGCAGAGTTTGGGAAATTCTGTCCATGGTGGGCGCCAGCTTCAAACCGACGCGGACTGTGCCTAAGAATTCATTGTCTAAAAGAATGGGGGCAGCAACATCGTAAATATATTTTCGGTTACTTTCTCCGGTATATAATTGTTCAATGTTGTATTCCTGACCGGTCTTAAGGACATTGATCTGCGGAAGCTCAACGGGAACCCCCTTCTTGAAGGTGTAAACCAACGGCATTTGTTTATTATCCAAAATCAAAATATAGGCGATATCACTGGCCAGCTTATTTTCTTCCTCCACTAGTTCGTGCAACCGGAGGAGATCGTTGAGCAGCAAGGGCTCCTGGACCCGCGCGCCCAAGCTTCGGACAATGAAAATCCCCCGTAACCTGAGTTCCTCTTTAAGGCTCTTCTCAAAAGTGTAATAAACGGCTATCATGCTGAACAGAGCCATCGCGAGGATCAGGGAAATAAAACTTAAAAATAACTTCTTACCTATCGATAGCCTGGGAAAATTCATGACAAATTAGTCTTTGCTTGCTGGTCGTTGATATGATGCTTCCTACTATCTAGAGAATCTCTCGAATATTATCATAAGCCGCATCTTCTATAGGAACAAAACAATCTATATTAAGCTGCTCAAGGATGGCTTTTCCTTCCCTGTCCCGATGCATCCCTAAAAGGAGAGACTTAAGCCTTTCCTTCTTTAGCTGATCCAGTTCCGGGTGAACCACGACGGGGGGTATCCCGTAGGGGCCAACCTTCTGAATAATCTTTGTCCGGGAGGTATATCCCTGCCGGGCGGCGTTCATGTAATCCCAAATCAGGCTGTCCACGGCGGCTCCATCCACGAAACCATTAGCTACGCTTATGATTGACCGATCGTGATTGTATGTAAAAACGGTCTGTTTAAAGAAGGTGTCAGCCGTCTCTCCCATTTGGGCCAATATGTTTTGGGGAACTAAATGACCGGTGTTGGAGTGAGGATCTGTGAAGGCGAATGTCCCGCCGCGCAATTGAGAAAATTTCTCCTTCGGACTATCGCCGGGCACAATAATATATGAATAATAAACTGTCTGCCCCTTAACTTGAGGAGCAGCCAGAAGCTCCATGCCAAATTCGGCTCTTCCTTTGACATAGGCTCCGCTACATACAAAAGCCAGGTCAACCTTTTTATCTCTAATTAGATTATTGACCTCAGCATATGAGCCGCGTTGGACTATTAAAGGCGATAATTCCAGTTTACCGGCTAAATAATCTACTATGTTACTATAATGGATGTAGGTCTTTTTGGGAGAAATCATGCCGGAGATAGCCACTCTTAGCGGAACTGGGGGAACCGGCGTATCTGTA
>QIEW01000081.1 GCA_003230535.1 bacterium | reverse complement strand
TCTGCCTCCGTCATTGGATTTGTATAGGCTGAGTATTTTGTCTCTTACCGCTAAAACAATACCGTCTGATGAAAAAGCCGGACTAAGCGCTACGGTGCGGATTGGATCATGAGGCTGATGAGCATAAACCGGAGAAGCGCACAGAATAGAAGCGCTAAAAATATAAAGCAAATGAAATAAAAATCTCCTAAAAAAAACAGTGACGTGCATTATTCCCCTCCTGTTATATATGCCTCATATACCTTTTTGTTCTAGCCAGAGAAGTTTTGGGTTCAACCCAACCTATCAAACCTCTGGTAACCCAAGCTCCTCAAAGACCTGCTGAGTAAAGTTATCGGCTTGTTTAAGGTCATGGGTGCGGAATGAGAAGGTTTTAAAGAATTCATCTTTTAATTTTTTCAGATATTTTTCGTAAGCGTCAACTGCTTTTTGGACTATTATTTTATCAGTAGGTATTTCTATAATAAAAGAATTTGGCCTTGGGGCATATAGAATAAACTTGGCCTCATCTAAACTTTGGGCTTGGTATTTAAAGCCGCCCCCGCTAACTACCTCCTGCTCTCCCAAAAAATACTCTCCCAACTTTAGCGGCTCTTGGGGGATTGATATTTTTTTAGACCCATCTTTTTGTATAGAAACGGGCAGGAATTCTTCCGGAAATCTCTTGGCCCCATTAGGTAGAATTTCCTCAATCACTTGCTCTTTGAGTTTTTTAATATCCCGTTGGATTTTGGTAACTTTTACTTTTTTTCGCATCTTAGCTAAATCCAGCCGTTCCCGTACCAGTCCACATAAGCCTTTGTAAATCGGCAGCAAATACTGCTTAGGGTCAAGCCCCATCGCCTCCAGCACCAGCCTATCCAGCCGCTGCCGGTCTTTTAGCTTTACCTCTTCAAAAATGGGGTTGATGGGGCGGGAAAGAAGCTTGTCAAATTCTCTCAGGATTTGCATCTGGTCTCCGTGAAAAATATTTGGAATTAGCATATATTCTTGTGCATCTTCTACCATTACATCCAAAGCGCCTTCTCCAAGGTTAATCCTACCTATCAACTCCATAAAAAAAGCCGATATAGAGGAATTTAATGCAACAGCCAAAACCTTTGCATTAATTTCTTTTGATGTAATAAAATAAATCCTACAGTCACAAAACAAAGGGATTTTACTATAACGGTGGATAAATCTAATATCATGTGCCTTTGACCAAAAAATCTGAGCGGGTTCTAAGTCTGGTAATGCCCACCAGCCAGGACTACGACCTTGAACAGACGGAACTTCAGGCCAAGGCGCTCCACCATCAGTAATCTGCTTTTCACCCCATTGTATGTATTTTAATGCTCCCGTCTTATGTTCTCTGCGTAATTCTGTTTTGTTCTTACGGCAAATAAATGCTATTGTTTGTAATTTATGTTTTTCAACAAGAATACCTTTAAACTCTCGGGGAGACCTCAAAACCGGCTTCAAAAACTCCTCCTCAATTCCCCAATGCTTTATCTTATCCTCCGTCAAATAAAAAAACTTATTAATTCCTGTCTTTATACCAAACCTAATCTCGGCCACCTCTTTTAACGGAACAAGCTTATCTCTGCACTTCTCCAATATCTCAAAGTACACCTGTGGCGCCCGCAGATATTTGCCCCATTTTACCGTCTTTTTCGCTTTCTCTGCCTCCTCCAGCAACTTCCCTTGTCTGATAAGCCTGATTCTGAAGTCCTCATCCTCATGGGTTTTTATCCCTTGTTTGTCGCCTAATAATTTAAAGCTCTTTGCGCCAGCGAGTTCTATCCCTAATGCCAGCCTATCCAGCAGCCCCCAACGGTTAACCGCCTCCAGGTTCATGTCATAGCGGATTATATCCTTGAGCTTCTTTTTGACTTTAACAAATTTGACAATATGCTCATCCCGCTTTTCCTTATCTTCGCAGCGTTCCAGAATAGTAACGATGGTGTTTACCGCCGGATCGGAAAACCAGGGCTCACAGCGGGATTCCAATATAGCAACAATTTTAAAATGGTTCAGGAAAAATCGCTGTAATTCACACCCATAGGCTACATCCAGCCAGGAATTAGAGGTGACTATACCGATACGCCCCCCATCCCTTTTTAAGAAATGGGCGGTATGAAAAAAGAGGTAGGCGTAGATATCGGCCTGGCCGGAAAGCTTTAGCTGCCCCAGGTCACTTCCCCATTCTTGTTCAATAGTATTTTTAAGCTTCTGTTTATAGCCCGCAGCACTTTTTTCAATAAGTTCTTGTCGGATATAAGGGAAATTACCTACCACACCATCGAATTCAGGTAATACCTCATCTATCATAAAATTTGGATCGCTGGTAATTCTAGGTGGAGGGAATTTATACTTGGCTCCCAGGGTTACTTCAAATATGTCTTTGGATAGAATACGGGGGAAGTTGCGGTAATCGGATAGGTTTTGTCGAAACAGGTTTATAGTAGCTAGCTCAGCGGGGAAATGGGAAATGTCAATCCCCCACAGTTGGGATAAGAGATTATTATGATTATGCTCCCCCAGATGCTTTAGCTTGCGGTAGGCCCGAATAAGAAATGTGCCCGTACCGCAGGTGGGATCAAGAATTTTGTCGTTTTTGCTCCTGATGCAGAAGGCGTTTATAATGTCTACCAAATCTTCAGGGGTAAAGTATTGGCCTAACAGATGGCGCTCCTCGGGGGGGATTAGCCTCTCAAATACCTGCCCGATAACATCCTGGGGCATGTGGGAAAAATTAAAGCGATTCAAATCATAAATCAATTCAGCTAGGACTTTTATTGCTGAGGCAGGAATATCAACCTTATCGGTAAAATCTTCCTCAAACACGGCCTGGTAATCTATGTCTCTGGCTAATTCAAAGAATTCCTTTAGCTTGGCCGTACCTTGCGCTGGATTTACCTCTCTAAGATTTAATTCCGGCAAGTGGGAATTAAAACGCCTCAAGGTCTGATAAAATAATACCTTACCTAGTGTTCTATAAACTATCTGGCGGGAAGTAGAATTAAAAAAGCGCTCATCCCCATAGTTTTTAATCCCTTGCTTTCTAGCCCAGGCGAACAATCCCTCCCTAAAGTTCTTATTCTTGCCGGTTTTTTCTCTTAAGGCATCATATACATAAGGAGCCAAGGTCTTAACCGCTTCAGCCAGTATATGAACAAAAAAGGTGGTATCTACTTCAATTAAATGTAGATGACCTTGCCGATGCAAAGTCACTAAGTCGTACAAGATGTCTTTAGCTAGATTTTTAAGAAGCACCTTTTTACTCTCAACCCATAGGTCATCAGGCTCTCTAATCTGATGTATCGCCGGATAAGTCTTGAGGCGATGTTCCCTGGCAACCTCAGCCCCATGCTCAGGAGTTCTCCAAATTACCGCCTCCTTCATATTCCAGGTTACAAAGTAATTGACCTGCATGACTCGGGCTTTTTGGGCTGCATTTTCTAATAAATCCTGATTATCCACCGGAGTTCTTGGAGTCTTTAATTCCCACCCACAGAAGCCTTGTTGGGTCTGCCGATTAAGCCATATCTGAATATCAGGAAATCTTATTCCAGCCTCTGATTTCAGGGAGGGATCAGATGTGGCAACTTCAAAAGGGGCGGTTCCTAATTCAATAAATGAATTTAGCCAATGTGTAACCTGGCTTCTAAACTCATTTTCAGTTGTGTGTATATCATACATAAAACAACCAATGAATTTACGACATATTAGGGTTGACGCGACATTAGCTTACATGCAGGATTTGGGGTTCAGATTCGCCGGTGGAATAATCGAAGTATTTAACCAGCCGAGGCTCGATCTTGATTACCTCGTAATCGGTTTCTGCATTACGCTCCGCCCATTCCTGGAAAGCGGGCGGTTTAGTTTTAAAGGCGTCAAAGACCCATCTTCGCTCTTGTTCATCGGCGATAACGCTGGCGACGCCTTCAATAATAACTTCTTTGGTGTTTTGCCCCTCCTTGAAGGATTTTAGGATTACCACCGATACATGAGGGTTGGTTTTAATCTGTTTTATCTTTTGCGCCTGCCGTCTGCTGGCCATGTAAATAGTCAGGCCGCGATTTACATAGACCATGGGCCGGATGTGGGGGAGATTATTCTCTACGGTCACCAGCTCCGAGTATTCTACCTGGGAAATGAACTTTACCAGGACTTGACCGAGCTCCTCCTGAAGGCTGCCATCTAAGTTGCTGGTCATAATTTCTCCTCGTTTTTTTTAGAAATGATATGTAAAAGTAAAGAAAGGTTTTTTCAGGCTGCCGGAGTGACTTCCGAAAGAAAAACTAAATTGGTCTTCTATCTCCCGGCGAAAATTATCCTCCACATCCCGGTTATACTTATGGGCGCTGGATGTGGCGCTGTAAATATTTCCAGTGTACCACCCCAGTTCAAAGAATGCCAGGATACCCCCTACGGCGTCATCGTCGTTTTGGAATGCCTCATAAGCCGCCCAAATAAACACGGCATTCAGTGTAAACGCTACCGCGGCATCCTGTTTACGCCCCACATATAACTGCCCTAAGCCTGGTAGGACAGCGGAGAGCAAGCCGGCCTTCCAGGGAGATTTCGACGGCAGGTCATCCCCCTGGCGCGCCTTCCGGGAAAGCTCCTGGGCGTTAGGCGCTTGCCGGAGCTTGCTGAATTCCGCTCCGGCGTCCCGCCATTTACTCTCCGCCAGATAACAGCGACCGATCAAATAGCGGGCTTTGTCGGTAAATTCCTCATTTTCCGGAAATCCGGTTATCAACTCTTCCAGAGCTTGCCGCGCCTGCCAATATTCGCCCAGGGAATAATAGCACTCTCCTGTTTTATAAAATAACTCCCGGTGCAATATTGCTGAAGAAGGCGGATGTGCCGCCATAATTTTGAGGCGGCTTTGCAATTTCCGATAAGCGGCGATTGCTTCCTCCCATTTCTCGCCTTTCTGGTAGCATTCGCCTATCCTAAGACGGGCTTTCCACTTCAGGGAATGTCGGGGAAACAAGAACAGCAATCTTTTATATTCGGTAATAGCTCTGTAGTATTCCTCTTCGGCGAAGAGATGCTCGGCAAAAGCCCAGATGCTTTCCGGTGAGGAGTAAACGGCTGGAGATATACTTTTCTTTCCGGCCGGCAGATTTTCTGTATTTTCTGTAAGTGTCTCGCTGGCCAGAGCAAATGAGTGTTGGATAAGGCATGGGATAATAAAATATGCCGCCCATACCAGAACAAAAAATTTCTTCATTCTATTTCCCAGATTATTCCCCTCTGTAGAACTTAACGCACCTGCCGGTGCGGGCACCTATTACTTCCTCTCCCCAAAGGGGCGAGGGGATGAGCCGGGAAATTCCTGTACGCTTTAATTATTACCTGAGCCTCTTGCAAAAGTGCCAGGGCGGTGGCCCTGGCCTACCCTATACGGGTAGTGTTGGGGCCACTGCCCCAACATATACTATGGATACCTTTTTAAAATGATTTTTGCAAAAGGCTCACCTGTTTGATGGCTACTTATACTTAGTATTGAGAAGCAGGGAGTTGCCTATTACCATCAGCGAGCTGGCAAACATGGCTATTTCGGCTACTACCGGATGCAGCAGCCCTAATGCAGCCAGCGGAAGCGCAGCCAGGTTATAGAAAAATGCCCAGAATAAATTCTGTTTTATTTTCCTGAACACCGCCGCCGAAGTTGAGACTGCACTCAACACTCCAGCCAGTTCCTCCCGGATTAGAATTACATCGGCAGATTCAATGGCAATATCCGTGCCTGATCCCAAAGCTACCCCTATATCAGCCTGCACCAGGGCTGCGGCATCGTTTATTCCATCTCCCACCATGGCTACTCTTCGATCCCCTTGTTGAAGTTTTTTTATCTGAGTTACTTTTTCATCAGGGAGAAGCTCGGCCAGGACCAGATCGATCCCTAATTGTTGGGCGATAGAATGGGCCGTACCTTGGTTATCTCCGGTGAGGAGTGCGACCTCCAATCCCTGTTTGCGGAGACAGGCGATTACCTCTTTGGCGCCTGATTTGGGCTCATCGGCTAAGGTTATCGCCCCCAGCAGCTTTTTCCCCGCTCCCACCCATACTACTGTTTGTCCGGCATTTCCCTCGGACTGGAGGGCTTCAATGAGCGCCTCTGTTTTTATGCCCTGCTCCTGCATCAGTTTCCTGTTCCCGACTGCTACTTCACGCCCCCCTAAGTTAGCGGTGGCGCCCTTTCCCGGCTGATTAGTAAAGTTGGTTGCCGGCGGGGGGGATAAACCCTTACCGGAGGCTTCCTTTTGGATAGCGGAGGCCAGCGGATGCGACGAGTTGGCTTCCACGCCGGCCGCCATAGTCAATACCTCATCCGCCGTAGAGCCTGGGCTGGGGATAACGTTAACGGTTCGGGGTCTGCCATAGGTTAAGGTGCCGGTTTTGTCGAAGGCCACCACATTTACTCCGGCTAACTGCTGGATAGCGGCTCCGTTCCTAAACAAAATACCTTTTCGGGCTCCAGCGCTTACCCCCACCATAAGCGCCGCCGGCGTTGCCAGACCCAGCGCACAGGGGCAAGCTACCACCAGCACCGCTAACGCCGCATACAGCGCGGCTGAAATTGGCGATAGATCCGGCCTTACCCAAGGGATGAAAGCTAACGCCCAGGTCAGCGCCGGCTGAAGTTTGTCGTAGAAAATTAACCATAAGAAAAAAGTCGCCCCCGCCAAGCCTAATACCGCCGGCACAAAGTAGCCGGTAACTCTGTCCGCCAGCTCCTGAATAGGAACCTTAGTCGTCTGGCATTCTTCCACCAGCCGGATTACCTGGGCCAAAAACGTCTCTTCCCCGATGGCTGCGGCCTTTACCACCAGCGCCCCATCTTGGTTGATGGTGGCGCCGATTACCCGGTCTCCGGCCTTTTTCACTACCGGCAGCGACTCCCCGGTCGCCAATGCTTCATCCACGCTGCTTGCCCCCTCCACTACTATGCCGTCGGTCGGTATCCGCTCCCCGGGCAGTACCCGGAGAAGGCTGCCGACCTTTACTTCGGTGAGCGGCGCTTCCCTCTCCTGCCCATCAGATATTATCCTGGCTGATTTAGGTTCAAGTTTGAGCAGCATACTCACCGCCGCCGATGCGGTTCCCTTGGCTTTGGCCTCCAGATACTTGCCTGTCAGGTGAAAACCCATTATCATCGCCCCTACGGCCGTATAAGACTCTACCGGAAGCATTAACGCTACCCCGCCTGACACATAGGCCGCCAGAGTGCCTAAACTGACCAGGGTGTCCATGGTGGCTTGATGATCCTTAGCGGCTGCCCAGGCACGGAGATGTATCCTCCATCCGGACCAGAAGACGACCGGCGCCGACAAGACTAGGGCAATGAGGTCATACCCCGGGATATCCAGGCTAAACCCCATTTTGAGCCACATCAGCAATGCCAGCGGCCCGGCAAAAGCCCAGGCTATTCCCAATTCCCGGCGCACCAACCGGCGTTCTTCTTCCACCTGTAATAGGGGGCTGTGGCCTACTTGATAGCCTAAACCCTCGATTGCGGCATAAATTTTGGTAATTCCGGTTTTTTGGGGCTGGTAGGTGACGCGGGCGGCTTGGGCAAGCAAATTGATCTGGGCTTCTGTGACCCCGGGGAGTTGCAGGAGGGCTTGTTGGATACGCCTGACACAACCCGCACAATGCATTCCCCGAATGGGGATACGAACGGCGGTGATATTTTTGTCAAAAGGTGACTTGGGGGTCGAAGAAGTCATGGGACGACCGGTAGAGGTTGTGTTATTCATGTTGGTGAGAGTGATAGGGATTATCCGGAGATGAACTTATGCCCCTGGTCGAGACTGAGCGTCTCCAAATCTCCCGCTGAAACTACAGTGATACCCGAATTGGTGA
>QIEW01000148.1 GCA_003230535.1 bacterium | reverse complement strand
GTACACAAGATGTTATTCCTGGCCCTTCCTCTAACTATCGCCATCAGCGGTTTTTCCATCTGGCTGGGAGTGGATGCGGTGTTTCATCCTGTAAAAACAGTTTTTAAGGCAGTGGGGTTAGATTTAAACAAGTTCAGCCCCTGGGTGGCCATAGAGCACGCTTTTCCCGGCATCGGACGTGAATTTATGCCCGCTCTGGACGAAGGGTCTTTCTTATACATGCCCTCATTGCTGCCGGCGGCCAGCCTGACCGAGGTAATGGAGTCGCTGAAAAAGCAGGATATTTTGATGAAACAAATTCCGGAAATAGAGTCCGTGGTAGGCAAACTGGGACGGGTTGAATCAGCCCTGGACCCGGCCCCGATCGGGATGATTGAAACAGTAGTCAACTTAAAACCCCAGAGCCAATGGCGCATGAAACCTGTCAAGCGCTGGTATTCGGACTCGCATTTTCCGGACTTTGTGAAAGATCTTTTCGCCTGGGTCTGGCCCGAACAGCGGCGGATGACCAAGAACGAAATTCTGGAGGAACTGCGCGAAAACACCGACATCACCGGAGTCGCTCCCACTTGGCTGCAGCCCATTCAGACACGGGTGGTAATGCTCCAGTCCGGCTTGCGGGCCATGATGGGGGCTAAAATCTTCGGTGATGACCTGAAAGAAATCGAGCGCGTCGGCCTGGAACTGGAGGGGATTTTAAAGCAGGTGCCCGGCGCGGTGGACGTAATCGCCGACCGCATCGTCGGCAAGCCTTATATAGAGTTCCATATTGACCGCGAGGCGGTCGCCCGCTACGGGGTCAGGCTCCAGGACGTACAAGACGTAATCGAGACCGCCATCGGGGGAATGAACCTCACCTGGACGGTGGAGGGGCGTGAGCGATATCCGGTGCGGGTAAGATACCTGCGCGAGCTGCGGGATAACTTTGAAACCCTGCCCAAAATTCTAGTGCCGACCCCGGATGGAGCCCAGATACCCATCTCCCAGGTGGTGGACATCAAATACGTAATCGGCCCGGCTACGATTAAAAGCGAGAATACCCTCTTGGTGGGCTATGTAACCTTCAACACCCGTGACCGGGATGAGGTCAGCGTGGTGGAAGACGCCCAAAAGCTGGTAGCCGTCAAAATCGCCTCCGGCGAATTCAAGCTGCCCAAGGGCTATTACATCAAATGGGCCGGCCAGTTTGAAAACCAGGTGCGGGCCAATAAACGCCTGGCGATCCTGTTACCGATTTGTTTGTTTGTAAACTTCTTCATCCTTTATCTGGATTTCAAGAGCATTCCTTTGAGCCTGGTTATTTTCACCGCCATTCCGGTCAGTATGGCCGGCGGGTTTATCTTGCTGTCCCTGTTCGGCTACAACCTGAGCGTGGCCGTCTGGGTAGGTTTTATCGCCCTGGCCGGGATTGCGGTGGACGACGGGGTGGTAATTGCCACCTACATGAAGCAGACCTTTGCCGCCCAGACCATTACCTGCGTCCAGGACATCCGGGAGGCTACTATCCTGGCCGGTAAGCGCCGTATCCGCCCGGTCATGATGACCACCTTTACTACGGTCCTGGCCTTAACCCCAATTCTGCTAAGTACCGGGCGCGGTTCGGACGTAATGAAACCAATGGCTATCCCCTCTTTCGGCGGGATGAGTATCGAGTTGATCACTATCTTCGTATTGCGGTTTTAAGGAACTGGAATGGTGGTGGAACCATAGACAACAAGCCAAGCAGGCGGAACAATCCGAAGCTTGAGAAGGAGGATCGGTTATGTTAAGCAATGGGGAATTGATTTTGACTATAAATGAACTTTGCCGTAGCAGTGCAAATCGCATAAAGGCGGAAATTAGGAACGGTCAGAGAGAAACTATCCTGGTTATTACGGAGAATGCTTTGTTTGCCGATAAGCATCTTCAGGATTATAGCGCCCTGCTACAAGGGCTCAAGGCAGTCTTGAACCTGGGAGCCAAAACCGTTCATATTGAATTGAATAATCCCTATATTATAAACTGGACCGCCTCTCCGGTCGAAATCCCCAAGACACATTATTGGGATGCCTTCCATGAGGAAGTCCAGAAACTGCTGGTCGGCTTTGAAGAGGTGCATTGGGAATTAAGGGGGTAAGGAATATGAGAATAAACATTAAGTCTGAAATTCTGCTCGCCGTTGCAGCGTTGCTGGGTTTGTCTTTATCCAGTTGCATGTGGATGATGGTTCCCATGATGGCGACCCATGATGAGCAGACTAAGACCATGGAAAAATCCGGCTGGACATTCTGGAAGAAAATTGAAGTGGCAGACAGCCCTCAAGAGCACCTCTCGATTGCTAAATCCTACCGCCAGGATGCGGAGGATTATCGCCTGCTGGCAGAGGAGCACCAGCGGCGTAAAGCAGCATACCAAAGTTATAATGACAAGCCCAGGATAGAGAAGAGTACCGCCGAGTTCATGGTAATTCACTGCCAGCGCCTCGTGGAAAAATTTACCGAATTGGCGGATGAGATGGAAAGCTTAGCCCAAAAGCATGAAGTAATGGCAGAAAAGAGCGCCAAACACCAGAGGGAACCGCTGGAATAGTCCAGCTTTTACTGTGAGGAGGTGAGATTAACTGTAGATTGATGTCAAAGGATGAAGGCGGAAGGATGAGGGATGAAAAACAAAATTCATAATTTCAACGTATAGGAATTTCCTTTTCGCGACCAATTAAAACAAGTGGATATATCTTCGTGTGCTGTCGGGTCCTCAGACCTGACAGCCTGAACGGTGGCAGGTTTCCTGAACCTGAGAAGTCCGCACCGGCAGGCGCGCTAAGTTCATAATTCATCCTTCAGCCTTTAATTTGAAACCCACTGCGCGGGGGCTACTTACAGCAAAGCCGCAGGCGGGGTGTTTTTTTGCTTTCCCGATATGGATATTGCAAGAGAAGGTAACGGTTCCGGCTCCGCTTACTTGACAGGCGCCTCTTCCTTTGCTAAATTAGTAATACCGGACTGCAAAAGTAATAATTGGATAAACCAGTAAGGAATGAACGCATGAAAAAAACCGCCATTACCACCTTAACTCAAAAAGGGCAGGCCACTATCCCAAAAAATGTCAGGAAATATTTGGGAATCAAGCCGCATGATAAAATTGAGTTTATTATTGACCGGGGCCGAGTTATGGTAAAACCAGTAAGCACCCTGGAGGCAAATTTGGGCCGGGTGTCCCCCCGAAATATGCCGGAGCATTTCAGTAAAGTAAGAGAGGGATTTGAAGAACAAGTAGCCCTGGAACGGATAAAGAAGGATTCCAATATATGAAACGTTTTGTTGATACCAATCTTTTCCTGCGTTACTTCACCAAGGACGATGAGGAAAAAGCTGAGCGGGTATTAGCGCTTTTGCAGAAGGTGGAAGGAGGAGAAGAGCGGTTAATAACTTCCCCGTTGGTGATTTTTGAGATGATCTTTACCTTGGAAAAGTTTTATAAGGTTCCCAGGGATGAAATCAGAGAGCTTATCCTTCCCATCCTGGCCTTAAAGGAACTGGAAATACCCCATAAGCCGGTCTATCAGCAGGCGTTGGATTTTTACCTTAAATACCCTGTTTCTTTCAGCGATGCTTTTAACGCCGCCTTTATGTCCGCAAAAAATATTAAGGAAATCTATAGTTACGATGAGGATTTTGATAAGATAAAAGAGCTGAAACGGATTGTGCCGTAAATTAAACCCAACGACCTGTTTGAGAAGGGATTGCCGGTGTGGGGTATACAGAAGACAGCTTCGGTTTGATTTGAGGTTTGCGGCTGGCTAAATTTACTCTGAAGCTGCGGGCTACAGAACGTATTTTATCCTGCCGGAGTATAATGGCTCCACTAATTACCGCAGAGACTTAGTAGGGCGGCTCAAGTGGAGCGGAGCCGCCAACCAGAAGCAGGCGGAACCGGCTTCGCCTTGTTCCTCCCTACAAGTGGGAAGGTAAATGATAAACGGATGAGATGATGGGGGATTGATGCAGAGATTATCCAGAGGAACTTATGGATTCCCGTTTTCACGGGAATGACAATCTAAGCTGGTTTTGCAAGCACCTCAAGTATTAGGTTTATCCCAATCCATAATGACCTCTATCAAAGAATCAATCTGAGCTTTATTGAGAGGGCCTCCCCGGCTTTCGGCATAGCCGGGCATAGCCGTCCCTTTTTTGCCAAAAGCAATCCATTTTTGGAAATATTCATTGGATTTACCCTGAAGATACGCCGGTGAAGATATTTTGCGGGCGCTGCCTCCTTCGCCTTTTTGGCCATGACACATGGCGCAAACAGCGAGATAGAGAGGGTAGCCGGAAAGTCCCTTAGCCGGCGTGAAATGGCAGGAGGCGCATTTACCGGAGAACAAGGATTTCCCAACATCAAAATCAGGATGTGCGGAAGGGATAACGTTCAGACTCAAGTGAAGAATTTTCTCCGGCACAAGGGGATCATTAGAATAAATGGTGACGGTTTTTGGGACATCCCCGCTTTTGCCTGTAGTATCTATTGTGATGCTCAGCTTGGCGGATTCCCCGGGTTTTATTACTGTGGAGCTAGGTATAACCGCGGTGCAGCCACAGGAAGATTTGATTTCCTCAATTTCCAGATCTTCATCGCCCCGGTTAAAAAATTTCAGGGTATAGGAAGGGGTAGTCCCTTGAGATGCCTGTCCCAGATTAAAATGATCACTGTTGAAAAATATGCGGGCCCCTTCCTTACCGCCCATCTTAGGCCCGGCGGCTCCTGTCATACCAATGCAAAGGAGAACTATTCCCAAAAGTTTTAGATTTTTAAAACAATCATTTTGCATCATCGGCTATTCCTCGCTCTATAAGTTTTTTAACTTTTTACGAGTTCATCAAGTTTAGTTGATCCTATTCCCATTCAATGGTGCTGGGAGGTTTTGAAGATATATCGTAGGTTACCCGGTTTATACCTTTTACTTCATTAATAATGCGGCTTGATATGGCTGCCAGCAAATCGTATGGAAGGCGGACCCAGTCGGCCGTCATTCCATCCTGGCTCTCCACCACCCGCAAGGCGATTACATGTTCATAGGTTCGCTCATCGCCCATTACCCCGACCGTTTTTATCGGCAGCAGCACGGCAAATGACTGCCATACCTTCCGATACCAACCGGATTGGGCAAATTCCTCTTCTACGATGGCATCGGCCTCCTGGAGCATGCTTATTCGCTCTGCGGTCACTTCTCCTATGATCCGCACCGCCAGTCCGGGCCCGGGAAATGGTTGCCGCCACACAATTTCTTCCGCCAAGCCCAATTCCCGGCCCAGAATGCGGACTTCATCCTTAAAAAGTTCCCGCAAAGGCTCTATCAGTTCTAATTTCATGCCGTCCGGCAGGCCGCCTACGTTATGATGGCTTTTGATGGTAGCTGATGGGCCCCAGACCGGGCAGCTCTCAATCACATCCGGATAGAGTGTCCCTTGAGCCAGAAAATCAAGATGGCCTAATGATCGGGCTTCCTCTTCAAACACATGGATAAACTCATGACCGATAATTTTCCGCTTCTGTTCCGGATCCACCACACTTTTCAGCTTTCTTAGGAAGCGCTCCTCTGCATCTACATATTGCAGGTTCAGGTTAAAGTGCTTCCCAAAGGTAGCTAATACTTTCTGGACCTCACCTTTCCGCAGCGCTCCATTGTTTACGAAAATACAGGTAAGCTGATCGCCGATAGCCTGGTGAAGCAAGAGAGCCACCACCGAAGAATCTATACCGCCTGAGAGGGCGCACAGTACTTGTTTTTTACCGACCTTTTTCCTAAGCCCGCGAATGGTTTCTTCAATATAGGAGTGCATTGTCCAGGTAGGGTTACAACCGCAGATCCGAAATAAAAAATTCTGAATGATTTGTGTGCCGGTAGGAGTGTGAGCAACCTCAGGGTGAAATTGCACTCCGTAGAGGGGTTTGCTTTGGTGCTTCATGGCGCCGGTGACACAACTGTCTGTAGATGCAATCGAAATAAACCCGTCCGGAAGGGATAAGACTTGGTCTCCATGGCTCATCCAAGCCCGTATTCGGGGCCGCCCGACTTCAAAAAGATCGGTATGGTCAGAGATAACCAGTTCTGCGGGGCCATATTCCCGCTTACTACTCCGGGCAACCTCGCCGCCAAGACACTGTGACATAAGCTGCATCCCGTAGCAGATCCCCAGTATAGGTATCCCTAAGTTAAATATCTCCTGCCCGCAATGGGGCGCGCCATGATCATAGATACTGCAAGGGCCGCCGGAAAGGATTATCCCTTTAGGTTTAAGGGATTTTATCTCCGTGAGGGGAGTATTATAGGGAAGCACTTGAGAAAAAACCGATGACTCGCGCACTCGCCGGGCAATAAGCTGACTATACTGAGAGCCGAAATCTAAGATTAATATTTTCTGCATATGGATATCCACTGCATAAACCTCCCTGGTGAGCGCTGATTAATACCAAGGTTCAATCAGATGATTAACTGTCAGGTGGTAACACCTGACAGCACCTTTACTTTTGGTAATACCTGAGACGACAGTGCCTTATAGCTGTATTTATGGTTTACAGTAGGTTATGGAGTTACGGTGGCGTCAGGAGTTACCTCCTGACGCAAATCCTTCATGTTTGATGGCAACTTAGTATAACCTAAGCAATGCCATGATTTTAAACTAAGATTAGGGACTTAGAACATTTTAAAGTACCGTTTGTGGTTTTTTTGGTTCATCCGGTTTTGTGCAGTCATGTCCTCAGACCTGACTGGCGGTTTTAGGAGGTGTCAGATTTCCTGAACCTGCCACTCGTTTGCGCTGTCAGGTCTGAGGACCCGACAGCACAAATCCTAAAACGGTAGAGCCTCTTGCAAAAGTCATTTTAAAGAAGTTAGCCGTACTATATGTTGGGGCAGTGGCCCCAACACTACCCATATGGGGTAGGCCAGGGCCACCGCCCTGGCACTTTTGCAAGAGGCTCGGTATATTGGATATTTCAAAGTCCCTTAGGCCAGCCGGATACTGGGTTACTGTTGTTCTTATCATACTCTGGAATGCGTTTGCATTTCAATGAATGGGTAACTTTATTCTAAATCAGGGGCGGTTTTGAAAATGGCAACCAATAAGCAATTTAGGTTTAAAGTAACTTCGCCCCTCATTCCCTTTCTACAGAGATACGAAACCCTTTTTAACCCATCAGTTCAAGCGCAGGTTAAAGATGAAAACTTATATTCTGATTTAAGTTTAATTTTCATACAGTACTTTCATATAGATGTTTCGGCTTGTCTCAAGCCGAAACTACTAAAGGGGCGCTCTACCCTTGGCACTTTCGGCTTGAGACAAGCCGAAAGATCAAAAAAGACTTTTATGTAGGTTGAGTTGAGCGGAGCAAAACCCAACAATTATCGACCCTGATTTTAACTGTCTGAAAATACTGGATTCCAGTTTGCACAGGAATGACAAGAATGTGTGTTTTTTTGACTTTTTACGAGTTCATCCTGTAATTTTGTCGGATTTCTAAGTTTGATTTTATTGATGATTTATGGTATTTTTATAGAATACAATTGGCAAATTCTGGAGGGAATTTAATTGGGAAAACAAGGTTGGTCTGGGCTGCCTGACATTATCTATTCACTTTCCTCTGGCTCTGCGCTCCCTACCACCCTGATCGGTTCCAAAATATACTCTTTTTCTGAAGTGTCTTCCACCAACACCATAGCCATCCAGATGGCTCACGAAGGAGCGCCAGAGGGAACAGTAGTAATTGCGGACCAGCAGCATCACGGGAGGGGACAGCGGGGTAGAGCGTGGTATTCGCCCGGCGGCGTGGGGATTTATATGTCGGTTATCCTGAGGCCGCATCTCCCGCCGGAGAATATCTCCCAGCTAACATTGATTACAGCATTAGCCCTGGCTGAGGCCGTGGCAGCGGCTACGGGTCTGAAGCCCGGCATTGTGTGGCCTAATGACGTGTTTATTAACGGCCATAAATTGGCTGGAATTTTGGCGGAAGCAGAGTGGGAGGAGGCCAATATCCGGCATTTGGTGATCGGTATCGGCGTTAATGTCAATCACACCCGTGAGATGTTTATAGAAAATCATCTTCCGGAGGCCACTTCACTGAAGGTGGAATCCGGTCATGAATATTCCCGCGCCAAGCTAGTGCGGAAAATACTGCTAAATTTGGAAGAACGATATTTAGAGTTTTTATCCCAGGGATTCGAGCCTATAGGGGAGAGGCTTCAGGAACTAGACGGTACAGTTGGCAGTTGGTTGGAAGTGATCTCTTTTGGCAACCGATTCGAAGGTGAATCTTTAGGCATCGATAGTACTGCGGCATTATTGGTTCGGGTAGGGGAAGTAGTCCGTCGAATAACTTCAGGCCGAATAAAAATTCTTTATAATAACTATCATCTGATATCTCATCCATCTATCTCCAAAAACAGCGGCTTATCTTTTTTATAACAGGAGTTATTCCCTGTTACTTCGCTACCCTCTTATATGTTATTAGCCATAGATGCAGGGAATACCAATATAGTTCTCGGTTTATTCCAGAAGGATAAACTGTTAGGCAGTTGGCGTCTCACAACCCAGTCCTATCAAACTCCCGACGAGTTAGGATTGATAATCCGCCGCTTACTGAATGTGGACGGAGGGTATGCCGAGCAGATTACGGCTGTGGTCCTGTCCTCTGTAGTTCCTTCTATCGTTCGTCCGCTAAGGGAAATGGCTCAACGTTACTTTAAACTTGAGCCGCTGGTGGTAGGGGTGGAGCTGGACTTAGGCTTAGAGATTGATTACGATAATCCCAGCGAAGTAGGCGCCGATCGTCTGGTAAATGCAGTTGCGGCTTGGGAACTCTATGGTAAACAACCGACAAGCCGTTCACCGGAGGGTAGTCTTCCCCGTGGGGGTCCCTCCGGCAGCAAACCTTTAGTCCTCGTAGATTTCGGTACCGCCATTACCTTTTGTGTAATCAGTATCGACGGGAAATATCTCGGGGGTATTATTTTCCCCGGCGGGCCGCTTCTGTCACAATCTCTTTGGCAGCACACCGCTAAACTTCCCCGGGTAGAGTTGAAAAAACCGCCGTCCGCTATAGGCCGAACCACTATCAACAGTATTCAATCCGGACTGTTTTTTGGTATTGCCTCAGTTGTTGACGGAATGATCGGCCGCATAGAAGAGGAATTACAGCAGCGGGTTTCGGTGGTAGCCACCGGCGGATTAGCCGAAATAATAGCCTCTGAATGCCGGCGGATAGAACATATTAACAGCGAGCTTACTTTGCAAGGGCTGCGACTGATATATTTACGGAACAGGGGCGCCTATGACTGATATCTTATGCTCCGGTAAAGAGACCGGTTACCGGGAAACATCCTATTTACTTAAAGTAGTAGAGTATTTTTTGAAGAGAAGAGGCCGCGGGTTATTACTTTCCCCTAAAGATTTGGATTTGGCTTACCGATGGAAGCAGGCCGGAATTCCTCTGCCGGTGGTACTAAAAGGGATCGCCTCCACCTTCCTGCGGGCGGGTTCCAGGAGTTCCAGCATACAATTTCTGGCTTATTGTGAACCTGGCGTAGAACGATCATGGGAAAAGTTTAAACGGCAAAGACGAGGAGCGCCCAATCAAGGAAACGGAAACCACTCTGAGGCGGAAAAATTCCTTCAGCGCCTGACTCAGATTAAGGAAGAGCTTCAAGGTTGGGCGAGAGAACAGGCAGCCCAGGAGCAGGCTAAACCAAAGACAGAGTTGGCTGGAGCGGCGCTGGATATAGCTGGAAAACTCAGAGGGCTGACCGAAGACGTCCAAGCGGGAGCGGAGGTCGGGGAGGCGCTGAAGGGGCTCCGTCATCTAAGGGAATTGTTAACAGCAGAAGCTCTAAAGCATCTGCCGGCCGAAGAATTATTGAATATAAAAACCGCTGTTCGCCACCAGCTCCAGAACTATCAGCAATATATGAGCCGGGAAGTTTATAGCGAGACTCAAAATTCTTTATATGGTAAACTGGGACTTAAATACCATGGCTTGCCTTCGCTTAGTATATATGGCGTCTAGGACGCGTTATCTTGAACGTATAGGAATTTCCTTTTTTATGTCCAACAAAACAAGCAGATAAGTTTTTATGTGCTGTCGGGTTCTCAAACCCGACAGGCTGACTGAGTGGCAGGTTTGAGAACCTGCCACCACCTAACCTAAAAAGTCCGCACCGACGGTGCGCTAAGTTCGTTTATAATGGGATTAACAATCAGCTAGTTACTAGAAGCGAAGAATACTTATGAATAGCGCTAAAACGGAGCCGATTTGCCCCAAATGTTCCGGTACCGGTTGGGAGATTGTAAAAGCGGATGGAACTTCAATGGTGCGGCGCTGTCAGTGCTATCTGCTTGCTGGAGCACCGGCTCCGGATGTACAAGGAGGCCAGAGTTCCCGCCCGTTTTCGGGCCTGTCGCCTGGAAAACTTTGACGTTTATGAGGAGGGAAGTAGAAGACGCAAGATTAATCTTAGTTTATCCAAGGCTCTGGGAACCGCTCAAGGGTTCACACAAAATTATCCGGGCGTATCTAAGGGATTGCTTTTCATGGGACCATACGGTGTGGGGAAGACCCATTTAGCGGTAGCCGTCCTAACCGAGCTTTGCCTGAAAAAAGGTGTTTCCTGTTTGTTTTACGACTTCATGGACCTGTTAAAAGAAATCAAAGCCAGCTATGATTCAGCCTCCCGGACTTCAGAGTTCTCGATCCTGGGATCAGTAATTACCAAGGAAGTTCTCTTGTTGGATGACTTAGGCGCCCATAAGGTTACCGATTGGGTTCAGGATATTCTGGCCTATATCATCAACAAGCGTTATAATGAGAAAAAAATTACTATTATTACATCCAACTGGCTGGATAAACCACAAACCGAGGACGAAGACACCCTTACCGATCAGAGATGTGCCATATCATCGAACTAAGCGGCCGGGATTACCGTACACGTAAATCCAGTCAACTATAATTTGATTAGCAGATTTATAAATGATGAACTCGTAAAAAGTCAGACAACATATATTTATGTCATTCCCGTGCAAACGGGAATCCAGTATTTTCAGACAGTTAAAATTAGGGTGGATTCCCACTTTCGTGGGAATGACAATTTTTTACGAAACCATCATAAATGATTACTAATTCGATTATTGGCGCACACGGACCCGATATTAGAGGAGGAAGACCCTTATGGGTGAGTGGATTGGGCGAGGCCGTAAGGCAAG
>QIEW01000452.1:0-7500 GCA_003230535.1 bacterium | reverse complement strand
TCGTCCACCGGTCCTCGTCGGTCCGGCTTCAACCTACCGTGGAATGCTCCCCTACCAATCCAAACTATATCAGGCTTGAGATATATGGCTTAGATCTTGAGATTTAAGGATAAATCCTCGCACCTCATTCACCTAGCCTCTCAAGCCTAGTTATGAATTCCGCAGCTTCGGTCGTAAGCTTAAGCCCCGCTAAATTGTCGGCGCAAGATCCCTCGACCAGTGAGCTGTTACGCTTTCTTTAAATGATGGCTGCCTCTAAGCCAACATCCTGGCTGTTTATGCGATCTTACATCCTTTACCACTTAGCTTACAGTTAGGGACCTTAGCTGGCGGTCTGGGCTGTTTCCCTCTCGACCACGGAGCTTATCCCCCATAGTCTGACTCCCGTAGTAGATATAGCGGCATTCGCGGTTTAGTTGGGGTTGGTAAGCTGTTAAGCCCCCTAGCCCATCCAGAGCCCTACCACCACTACTCATCCTACGAGGCTAGCCCTAAAGCTATTTCGGGGAGAACCAGCTATCACGGGGTTTGATTGGCCTTTCACCCCTACCCACAGCTCATCCAGGCCATTTTCAACTGACAAAGGTTCGAGCCTCCACGAAGTGTTAGCTTCGCTTCACTCTGGCCATGGGTAGATCACCCCGTTTCGGGTCTACTTAAGGCAACTATTGGACGCCCTGTTAAGACTCGCTTTCGCTACGGCTACGGCCTCTTTACGGCTTAACCTTATGCTACCCTAAGTAACTCGCCGGCTCATTAAACAAAAGGCACGCCCTCAGGCAGATAAATGGCAAGCCATCTATCACCGCCCTCGGACTGCTGTGTAGGCATATGATTTCAAGTTCTATTTCACTCCCCTCCCGGGGTTCTTTTCACCTTTCCCTCACGGTACTGGTGCACTATCGGTCGCAAGCTAATATTTAGCCTTAGGAGGTGGTCCTCCCTGATTCCTCCAAGATTCCACGTGTCCCGGAGTACTTGGGTAGCTATCCCAAGGAGTTTTTACCTTTTCGCTTACTGGGCTATCACCTTCTGTGGCCAGCCTTTCCAGGCTGTTCAGCTAAGGTAAAAATTTCTAACTCCCCGACAGGTCCGTATCCCCGTCCGGATAACCCCCACAACCCTGAATAGACAACGCACACGGGCTTACATCTATCCAGTTTGGGCTGTTCCCCGTTCGCTCGCCGCTACTTAGGGAATCGAATTTCTTTCTCTTCCTCAGGGTACTGAGATGGTTCACTTCCCCTGGTTCGCCTGCTATCTCCTACTTCTCCTTAGAGAATGGTCGGATTACCTTACACGAGGTAAGGCACCTCCACCCCCCGCAGATTCAGAGATAGAGAACTAGGGTTAACCTAGTTGGGTTGCCCCATTCGGGTACCCCCGGATCACAGCCTATTTGCGGCTCCCCGAGGCTTATCGCAGCTTATCACGCCCTTCGTCGCTTGCTTGCGCCAAGGCATCCGTCATATGCCCTTTCTAGCTTGGTCATACAATACAATACTTGGTGTTTTTTTACCGTCTTACCCTATTTCAATTGTCAAAGAACTGGTGGGCTAGAACCCACTCATATTCACACTCCAGGATCTCACGACCCCGAAGGTGAAAACTATCAACCACTATCTATGTGGTTAAACTTTCTCGTTTCTCGCAAAATATTTCTACCGCCCTATAATTAGGAACGTTTAACTTAAACTTTGCTATTTTACTTAACCATCTGTTGGTTAAAAAAAACTTTGCGTCAGCCGTCTTGGCTAGCCTCAGCTTATAAACAACTCGATAAAGAAACCTCAGCGGAGAAAAAGATATCTCCCTTACAACCACCTGCTTTATCCGGAAGTTTCCGAATAGCTTCTTAAACTCATCAATACTCTTGTATTCCCTTACATGGGTGGAATCCAAAACGGTCATCCCAGCTTTGTTTTTCCTAAAATACCACGCCCCTTTGCTTCTCACCACCGAACTTACCAAAGCCAGACCGCCATTTTTCAACACCCTTAATATTTCCCGCAACAACCCCCGATCCTCAGCCAGATGCTCTATCACCATTGTGCAAACAACCACATCCACCGAGCCGCTCTTTAGCGGTACATCCAATATGTCAGCTTGAACAGGGAGATTAACAGTATTACTTTTACATTCCAAACAACGAATAAACGAAATATCAATCGGAACCAGATAAGTATGTGGATATTTCCTCTTTATATAATAACTGTTAATTCCTCCCCCACACCCTAAATCCACAACTTTTCTATTGCTTAGATCAATATCAACTGTATCGAGAAATTCAGGTTCCTCACCTAAGAAATGGACCTGATATTTTGAATACTCCTCTTCATAGTCCACATTAATTCTTGCCTAATGCTTCTTAGCCGACCATTTATCTAACAGGATCACAACCCCAAGCTATTAAAGCAGTCACAGCTCCTAACTATTTTGCTTTATGCTTCCTGGCCCACCAATCTGAGATGACGAAATAACCCACTATTACAGTAATTAGCCATACAAAGAAAATCAATGTCCAACCAAAATCCACCTCTCACACCTCATGTTTGGCTAACCACAATGCAAAAGTTATCGCTACCATTATACCACATCCTAAGACAACACCTTTTAACCACCCAATTTGTTTATCCAACAACCTCCCAATCACTGCTATTGTTATTGCATAAACAACAGTCTTTTCCAAAATACCTATTAGAAATTCTCTCTGCCTTCGATTAAGCTCGGCCACCTTCTTATGCTACATCTCTCCTTATGTTTACTGGTGGAGATGAGCGGGTTAGAGCCAGCTAACCCCCACTTGCCCTAATCTACCGATGCTTTTTAGCAGACCGCTTATCCCATATAATTACCGCCCAACCCAAAAAACCAACGATAAGTCCTAATAATGCTATAACTTCCATGGGTTAATCACCTAAAAGATAAATACTCCCCGCCCAACAAACTAATGCGCCTATTAATGCTACAACCTTCACAAAAGCTCCATCAATTCCTGAGAAGTAAACATCTGGAAAAAACTGACCTGCGATAATAGCCGCAAAAATCACTGTCCCACTATTTGATAATATCTCCGCCAGTTTTTCTTCCTGCTTAGCATTTAAACCCATTCAAATTTACTTTGACCTTTTGTGTTGCCTCAAACTATATCCTTTCTCCCATCTGGTGGAGATGAGCGGATTCGAACCGCTGACCCCCTGCGTGCAAAGCAGGTGCTCTCCCAACTGAGCTACACCCCCAATCAGTAATGAGACTTGAAGTCTGAGTCTCGCGGTTAAGAAGCCTTAGGCTTTACTTTATCCTCTTCCCACCCCTCAAAACTCACGGCTTAGCATCACTGCTGGTGGGCCTATCTGGATTTGAACCAGAGACCTCACGCTTATCAGGCGTGCGCTCTAACCAGCTGAGCTATAGGCCCCTTGCGGAGCTTAATGATTAAGGAATAATGATAACTACCGGTTTGCGGGTATAACTGACCTCGAGTGTTTAATTACTCTTAGAAAGGAGGTGATCCAGCCGCAGGTTCTCCTACGGCTACCTTGTTACGACTTCACCCCAATCACTAACCACACCTTCGGCGCCTACCTCCCGATTGCTCAGGTTAGTCCAGCGACTTCTGGTGCAGCCAACTTTCGTGGTGTGACGGGCGGTGTGTACAAGGCCCGGGAACGTATTCACCGCAGCCTGCTGATCTGCGATTACTAGCGATTCCTCCTTCATGGGGTCGAGTTGCAGACCCCAATCCGAACTGAGACCGGCTTTTTGAGATTTGCGACACCTTACGGCTTAGCTTCCCTCTGTACCGACCATTGTAGCACGTGTGTAGCCCGGGACGTAAGGGCCATGCTGACTTGACGTCATCCCCACCTTCCTCCGCTTCATCAGCGGCAGTCCCTCCAGAGTGCCGAGACCCAAAAGGATCTCCTGGCAACTGAAAGCGAGGGTTGCGCTCGTTGCGGGACTTAACCCAACATCTCACGACACGAGCTGACGACAGCCATGCAGCACCTGTGTACCAGTCCCGAAGGAAAGTCCCATTTCCAGGACGGTCCGGCACATTTCAAACCCCGGTAAGGTTCTTCGCGTTGCATCGAATTAAACCACATGCTCCACCGCTTGTGCGGGCCCCCGTCAATTCCTTTGAGTTTCAGTCTTGCGACCGTACTCCCCAGGCGGGGCACTTAATGCGTTAGCTTCGGCACAGAAGGGGTCAATGCCTCCTACACCTAGTGCCCATCGTTTACGGCTAGGACTACCGGGGTATCTAATCCCGTTTGCTCCCCTAGCTTTCGCGTCTCAGCGTCAGTACCGGTCCAGAGAGCCGCCTTCGCTACAGGTGTTCCTCCCAGTATCTACGCATTTCACCGCTCCACTGGGAATTCCACTCTCCCCTCCCGGACTCTTAGCTCAGCAGTCTTAAGTGCACTTCCACGGTTGAGCCGTGGGCTTTCACACCTAACTTACTCTGAGCCGCCTACACGCGCTTTACGCCCAATAATTCCGAACAACGCTTGCCCCCTACGTTTTACCGCGGCTGCTGGCACGTAGTTAGCCGGGGCTTCCTCCGAGGGTACCGTCAGATACAGACGCTATTTGCTGCCCATATGTTTCTTTCCCTCTGACAGAGCTTTACGACCCGAAGGCCTTCATCGCTCACGCGGCGTCGCTGCGTCAGGGTTTCCCCCATTGCGCAATATTCCTCACTGCTGCCTCCCGTAGGAGTCTGGGCCGTATCTCAATCCCAGTGTGGCCGACCACCCTCTCAGGCCGGCTAGCCATCTCCGCCTTGGTAGGCCATTACCCTACCAACTAGCTAATAGCGCATGAGCCCCTCCTCAAACAATAGCTTGATATCAGAGGCCATCTTTTACCGCTGGCTCCGAAGTTGAGCCTGTGGTCTTATCCGGTATTAGCCCCCTTTTCAGGGAGTTATTCCGAATTCGAGGACAGGTTACCCATGTATTACTCACCCGTCTGCCACTTTACTTACCCACCGAAGCGGGTTTTCTCGTTCGACTTGCATGTGTTAGGCGCGCCGCCAGTGTTAGTTCTGAGCCAGGATCAAACTCTCCGTCAAATCCTGTAAGTAAAGCCTACATATGTAGACCTCACTGCTTTGCGTTGTTTGTTGTCCCAATTTCTGGTATGGGTTGGGACTACCCTTCGCCCGCAAACCAGTAGCTAAATTTTCAAAGAGCAAAACCCCTGTTACGCTAACCTATTATGATGATCCTAAAAAGATTTTATGTAGATCACCAATTTGTGCGTAAAGTAACTTACTCACCAACCACAGGAGCTGATTTTTTACTTTAAAAAAAACTTAAATAAGCATCTTTAAAGACAAATGTACCCCACACTAATTATTACTTTAACGCAAAAACTAGCCTCTGGAGTTTAATGTTCAAAGATACCGTTCCTCAATGACGTTTCTATTCTGCCACTCTTTTTTCACTCTGTCAAGTCTTTTTTTAACTATTTTTTACTGATCTAATATTAATCTGTTATAACCCTACACAAGAAGCCACCGGGATGATATCAAAACACCTCCGCGCATTAAGAAGCGGTGGATGAGGGGGTGACAGTATAGTTTTTGATAGAATTATTCGGGTAGTAGACAACAGGGAACAAACTAGGGTATACTACGATAAGCTGTTGCCTTTTATGGATATTTCCCCCGGATGTACCAAGTCTGCTGAGAACACTTTTGTTCTCTGTTAGCTTTTGGTTGGGAGGCTTAGGGACTTAGCTCGGCAGTTAAAATCAGGACTCCCTGGCTGTTTTATCGTCGCACAACATAGCCTTAAATAGATAGGTTGATCTATTATTTTGTTCAGCGTTCACCAGGAATTAAGCTATAAGCAGTTTTTACCCCGCAAGCCCATTCTTGGGGATTATGCACGGGAAGACGCTGGGTTAGCGCCTTTTTTCGCCTATTTCCCCTCTCAACTTTCCCAAAAACTCTCTCAAACCAAATCCTTGCTTCCCAGGCCGGATAAACTGGAGTTTCTCCGGCATCTGACTGAGGTTCATACCCAACTGGGGGCGCCAAAACCGGCGCTGGAGAACTTAGAGCGGCTAAGTCGCCCCGAAGCGCTGGTGGTTATGACCGGTCAGCAGCCGGGAATAGCCACCGGCCCCATCTACACGATCTACAAAGCGCTATCGGTCATCGCCTTAGCCCGGCGCTGGGAAAAACTCTATGGTCTGCCTGTCATTCCGGTGTTTTGGGTAGCTTCTGAGGACCATGATCTGGCTGAGATAAATCAGCTCACAATGATTACAGGTGAGAATAAACTTGAACGGCTGCAAATGGAACTACCCGAGCATGTCGGGTGGGCGGTAGGGGATATCCCTGCCGGCTGCGGGCAGGAGGAATTTTGGGAAAACCTCCGGCGGCTGTTACCGGAAACAGAATTTAAAACGCCCCTGGTTACTCTGCTTCAGCGGACATGGGAAGAATCATCTTCACTGGGAGAATGGTTTGCAAGGCTGTTGACCGTCCTTATGGGACGCTGGGGGCTCGTTTTGATGGACGCCCAAGATTACGCGCTCAAGCGGCTGCTGAGACCTTTTTGGCAAAAAGTGCTCGAGGATCCCCTGGAACTCAGGGAATTAGTAGTCCAGGCCGGCCGGGACCTGACCGGAGCCGGTTACTCCCCGCAGCTTAAACCCCTGCCGGACACCTGCCCCTTTTTCCTGTTTGAAGGAAAAGTGCGTTCCAGGGTAAGTTTTAGGGACGGATATTTCCACACGGCCCAGAATAGCTATCACGCTCAGGAGATAGGATCGTTGTTGGACGAGGCGCCGGAGCGGTTTAGCTTAGGGGTGGTATTAAGGCCGATCGCTGCGGATTACATCTTCCCGACGCTGGCTCATATAGGCGGCCCATCGGAACTCAGCTATTTCGCGCAGTTAGGGCCGGTATATGAGCGGCTGGAGGTACCCAAGCCCCTGCTCTGGCCGCGCCTCAGCCTCACCATTATTGAGGCGAATGTTTTGCGGACGCTCCAGAGGTATGACCTTACTCCTTGGCAACTGGTTTCTTCCGAGGCGGGAAATCTGGCCAACCGCATTGCCAGAAAACAACATCCTGATTTAGACCCCCAGCGCTGGCAGAGTATACGCAAGAAAGCGCTCGAGCCCCTCGACCAGTTGGAGCAAAGTCTCACCTCTTCCTCTATGCTGCAACCGGTAGAGCTTGCCCGGCAAAAAATCAATTTCCAGCTGAGTTATTTGGAAGATAAGCTGGTGCAGCTTTCCCGCAGACAAAATCAGGAGCTGCTCCAGCGATTAACAGGAGCCAAACAACGTCTTTTCCCCTCCGGTAAATCTCAGGAACGCAACTTAAGTGTGCTCTACTTTTTGGCGAAATATGGACAGAACTGGCTGGAAGATCTACACACTAATATAGATACGTTAATAGGGCCGGAATATGGCAAACACTATTTCTTGTCCCAACAACCACCCCATAAGTAATAAATTTAACCGCTCACGAAGGAG
>QIEW01000298.1 GCA_003230535.1 bacterium | reverse complement strand
ATATACCACACACCCGGCAGCAGCAGCAGCAGTAATAGAAAATAAGGATGTGAAAAATATGTATACATTTATAGTATAGGAATTTCCATTTTCCCCCTCCCCCGGTGGGAGGGGATTAAGGGGAGGGGGAACCTCTTGGAGTTACCCTTCACCCCCACCTAACCTCCCCCATCAAGGGGGAGGGAACCACAAAAAGCCCGCACCGGCAGGTGCGCTAAGTTATGGTGAACTCATAAAAAGTCAGAAAACATATGTTTATGTCATTCCCGTGCAAACTGGAATCCAGTATTTTCAGATAGTTAAAATCGGGATAGATTCACGCTTTCGCGGGAATGACAACTTTTTACGAAACCATCTTTTGTAACAAACCCCTTAGCTAAGTTGCCGCAGATATACCCACAGCTCATAAAGCAATACGCCTAAAGCTAATAATACCAGGTACCTCCAGAATTCATGCTGTTTCTCTTCCAGTATTCCGGAAGTTTGGGCGCCGGTCTTGGGCTCCGGTTGTTCTGATGCTAGGTCAGGCGTTGTCCCTGTCGGCGGCAACGGCCTGATCCGCAGTTCGGACTCTGTTTCCGACAGCAAATTAGCTACAAAATCCCGGCGCAACTCCCGGCCATTGTTATCCCAGACCCGCACTTCATATTCCCCTATCTCGTCGGTTTCGCTAAAAACGATATGTCCTTCCTGATCCGCGGCTACATTAAAGGTTCTATTTTGGGGGGTCTTAATTTGGGCTTTGGCATAGCGGCTGGAGTCTTTTAGAATATAACGCTCCCCAGTGGTCAATTCCAGGGGATAAGGAGCTTCAGGCGCCAGCCACTCCAGAATATTAAGCAGCAGCACCAACCCAGATACGTCCTGAGAGGGAGGGAAAAGATATTGGCCCAGATCGAACCCTACCGTGACTATTCGATGGCCGCCTTCTTCTCCGGCCCAAGCCAGGGGGGAGACCCAGGAACTGATGATCGGACTGGCCCAACTGGGCGGCTCTACCCCTAATGCAGCCTCCAGAGTTAATTCATCTAAGAATCCCAGATACTTAAGCGCTGGATGCCCCCTGTCCCAGTCCAGGATATGAGGATTATCAATTTGTTCATCCTGGATTTTAATAAACTTCTTTGATTTAGGAGGCATAATGTAGAGACTGTTCATGGATACCAGCGGTTCCGGCACAAAGCGGTGGAATATCGCCAGATCCACATTTTGGGCGTCCTGGGGGATATACTCAGAGGGCCTCACCCAGCGGAACTGTACTGTTTTTACCACATTACAGATACGTCTGATGTTATCAGCCAAGGGCTCATCAGAACTTACCAATAGCAGCTGCACGGTATGCGCTTTCCGGATGACGGCATAGGCCCGGTTATCAAGCATTAGATCGTCTTGAATGTCTAACCTGGCCTCCAGCACACCCTGGGAAGGCAGCTCGCCAAAAGGAAGAGTACGGTTTTCCCCAGGCTCCAGTTCTATTGAGCTTCTCCAAAGCAATCGTTTATCGAGCAAAATATTAAGCCGGGCTTGCAGAGGTTTTTGGGCGTAACTTTGCAGCGTTACATATACTCGACGCTGGGTGGCGGTGTTATATAACCCTTTGGGGACGTCTACGGCTGTAATGGCCAGGTTTTCCGTTTCTTTACCGGAGATTTGGAAATTTAACTTTTTGGGGGCCGCCAAGGAAACCAGATCCGGACGGTAACTATCGGTAAATAGATACAATTTTGCTCCACCAGCATTTTTAGCTTCCGAAAGGGCCAAATTAACCGCCTCCGTCATGGAACCTCTGGTTTCTCCCCCCTTAAGTCCTGAAATAATATCTTTGCTCTCGGTTTTGTTGTTCAGGAACCCGGACATACCCTCAGGATAGATTCCCGCCCGGATAATAAGAACCTGACCTTCGGAACTTAAATTATCAACCAGGTCAACGGCTTTGGCTTTGGCTGCCTCCAGCCGGGAACCGCCCCCTGTGCGAGCCTGCATACTGGCCGAGGCATCAAACACCAATACAACCCGATCCGCCTTCACTGTCCAGAGCCAATAAAACCTCATCAGACCTATTGTAAGCAATGTTATCAGCAGAATCTGTAACCAAAACAACAGATCTGGATTAAAGCGTCGCCGCTCTGCAAAGGGATCCTCGATGACTTTTCTCCAGGGAATAATACTGGAGACCTTGGCGGGGAGTTGCTCCTGTCTTAAAAAGTAGAGAAGAACAATCGGGACGGTCAATAGCCCCCATAAAGCGGCTAATGGATTGAGATAGTCCATAAGATAAACCTACTCTGGATAGTATACTGCTAATAGAGTCAAACCATCTTCAGTTACATTCAAACAAATACGGAATAGGCTGGGCTACCGCAACAGGCGCATTTTGGGAAGTTCCTTTAGAACAAAATCCTCTACCCGCTGGGAGGTGATCGCTCGGGTATAAACCGTGTGTTTAGATATACAATAATTTTTTAGCATCTCCTCACACCCCGCAAATGCTTGCCTGAATTGTTCCCGAACCTTATCCGTTATCGAGATCACCTTTTCCTCCTGCGTCTCGATATCTTCCAGCTTTAATCGGCCTGGCCGGCGGAAGGGGTCCTGTTCTATTTCCCCAATAACATGGATGACGGATATATCAAATCTTTTGTAGCACAGAAAAGATATGCCTAGTTTGTATTCTTGAGGCTCCATCATAAAATCCGAGATGACTACGGCTGTCCCTATATCCCGAAGCTTGTGCAAATTCTTTCTTATGCCGGAAAATTTGGCGATCCCTTCCGGGTGGATATCTTCAAGAAACCTCTCAATGTAATGAAGGCTGTGAGCGCCGGTAAAGAACGGACTCTCCCGCAGATGACCCTTCTTGGCAAACCTGCCGCTTCCCCCCAAAACCATCAGTTTGACCCGGTGGTTGCCGAGTAGTCCCACATAAGCCAAAGCAAGCGCAGTCTTTTGAGCATACTCAAATTTACGGTCCTTCCGGGGAACGTGCATCGATTTGCTGGCATCGAGCAGAATATACAGGTTAAGGCTGTGTTCAGCTTGATAAAGCTTTAGGTAGAGGCGATCCAGCCGGCCGTAAATATTCCAATCAATAGCTTTAAAATCGTCACCCAACGCATATTCTTTGTATTCCATGAATTCGATACTGGAACCCCGCCGACATAAATATAGGTCTCCTTGCATACTCATCAGCGAGGCGCGCCGACTGGCTAACTTCAACAAAGCCAGGCGTTTTAAAAATGATTTTTCTAAAGATTTGAGTAACATCTATCTTATTGTAAGTATTGTCATTGTTTTGTAAATCTTAACTTAACTACTCAGTATAACAATGCTGGTTTCCTACGTCAAGATACTCCTTGGACTCGGATTATTCATAAATCCACGGTAAACATTGATAATGTTACTTATGTTACTTGAATACAGTTGCTTACAAAATAACGGTCAAAAAACAAAATTTTCATGCAAATCACCGAAAACTCCCGCTATGGAAGCGACCAGCTCCGAGCGTGTTATAAGTCCCGAATTATTCGGGTCAACAACGCGCCATATTATTTTGACTGAAACTGCTGGGACAAGTTTTTTTCTCAGTAAAGTTGAACGTTAATACGGGTTACCCTGACCATTAACAATACATATCACATGTATAACAGTCATTGTTTTGGGGAACTTAGAGCTCCGGTAATTTTTTATACCAGCATTAATATATTGATATTATATGAACATATTCTTGGATGTTGATATATACAAGACACTATCACGTCACTCCTTGACATGTATTATGTTCTGGTGTATAAATATAAATGTAATAGATAATGGCTGATGTTATAAGGCAATATATCCTGAGTTTACAGACTTTATATGTTTTTTCATTAAATTTTGCTGCCATACAAAAGGAACAAAAATTTTCTCCCGAAGGAGGGAGAAATAAAAACCTATTCTAAATGACTGCTTAAAAAATGATGAGTGCTTTACGAAGGATAGGTTAATTACCTTATGGAAAGGAGGTGAAAAAATAAATGAAGAAGCTGCTTATTGCTCTATCGTTAGGTATTACTTTACTGCTCGCTGCTACTCCATCTGCCTTTGCCGGTATCTACATCTGTGGATATGGCACCGTTGATTATATCGTTATCTATGAAAGCGACCCCGGTGATGTTCCGGTTAACCCTTGTGATGTATGGGTTACAGTGGAGGTTTGTCCACCAGATGACCCTGACTGCACAGCGCCGGAGATCTTTAGCATTTATGCAGAGGCTTATGGAACCCAGTTGAACCTCGCTCTCCTAAAGGCATTGAACTACGAGGAGAGAATCAGCATGTGCCTCTACTTGTACTTCGACAAGAAGGGCTATCATGCTCGGATTACCTACATCGACTTTGGCGATGATCCACCACCACCACCTCCACCTGGTAGTTAACGGCAGCGCTTAAAGACGGGAAGGCACATCTTAAGCGATGTGCCTTCCCGTTGAGTAATCAGACGGAAACTTTTATTGAAAAGTGATATTTCAGTGTACTTGGGGTAAGAAAAACAATGGCTGCATTGTCGGGTTGATATCGTTACAGTTTGTTGTGCTTTAAAACATTGGTTAATTAAATTAAATTTAGCATGAGGAAGGAAAAGATGAAACTCAACAGGACTTATTGGGTTAGGTTAACATTTTATTTATCGATTTTATCGATCTTCCCAATATGGTGCCTTCTCCCCCTGTCGGCTAATGGACAGGAGTCCGGTTCCGGTGCGCTTTCCGCTTTGGGAGCCCTCCAGCGGCAAAACATGGAAAGACTAAACAAGCGGTTTATCAATGGAACGACCAAATTCCATTGGTCAAAACTGCAATTAGATCTTCCACCGGATACGGTTCTGGCTACTAGCCAAGGAAACCCTTTGGTCTATGCAAATGAATTTAATCAGAGAATAGCATCGTCTCGCGGAAAAGATCTTTTTCAAATCAGATACAACTTACTACGTGAAATAATTAATAATAAATTGGTGTCTGCTATCGCCCGGGAAGAGGGTTTTGAAAAAGATCCCTCTGTTGTTAAAAAGATGACTATGGCTGAAGCAGAAATAAAAACAAACCAGAAGATGGATGAATATAGAGATGAAGTCACTACTGGCGAGGCTAAAGAATATTACCGGAACCATCTTGAAAAGTTTAAACTGCCCGATCGAGGGACGCGGGCGCTGTTTGTAGTTAAAGGAACCCACAGTGAAGCTCAAGCAATATTAAAGCGAATAAAAGAGGGAGATGCTATTGATAAACTTAGTTTTTCTCCTTCACCTATCGCGGGCTCGCAGTTGCCGGTGGAGGTTCAGGAAGCGATTTTCCACCTGGAACCGGGGCAGATGACCGAAGCAGTGGATACGCCGGTCGGTTTCTATATCGCCAAATTGGTGGAGAGGAATGCCTTCGACCATTTTAAGGTAAGCGTTATTGTAAAGAACAATTCCCAACAATGCCAAGAAGTTTTAGAGGAAATCAAAGCTGGAAAGAAATTTGAGGAGTTAGCAACCGGCACAGAACAGTTATCGATGTCGCTGGATAAGCTGCCCCAGAAGGTTCAGGCTGTGGTCCCTGATCTGGAACTTAACGAAATAAGCCCACCGATTGTCACTAATTGGGGTTGTTTCCTGGTTAAGCTGCAAGAGCGCTGGTCAGATGCAGAGATAATAACCGCTAAGCTGATCAGATTAAATTCAAAGACCGAAGGAGAGGAAATGTTGTCCCGCATGAAGAAAGACCGGGTCAGTCAACAGGCCCAAGAGCGTCAAGTCACCGGGAAGGATTTGCTCCCGGAGCTTCGAGAGGCGGTCAAGAGACTTAAGGAGGGGGAATATAGTAAGCCGCTAAAAACCAGCCTCGGTTATTATTTGGTCAAAGTTCAAAAGCGTGTCAGACGGAAGTATAAGCCTTTTGCGTCGGTCAGGGAAGACGTGACAAAGATGGTAAAGGCTGAAGTAATCTCCAATAAATCCGCCCGGGAATACTATGCCTCTTATAAAACGTACTATCGCAAATCAGCGCCGGATTATATTGTGGACCTAATCCTTGCGGAAACCCTTGAGCAAGGGAAAAAAATAGCAGCTGAATTAGAAAAAGGTTCTGATAAGAAAAAGAAGGCGGCTTTATTTGCCAAACACCAGAAAGAGCTTAGGAGTATATCAGCCGACCTGCTCCCTGTAAAATGCCAGAAGATAGCTCGTGAACTGCAACCCGGTCAGATAAGTCCATTGGTAACCACCCCGGTGGGATACTTTATTTTACGCTTCAATAAAAAATTGGACCCGAGCTATCTAGCTTTCGAAGATGTTAAATCGGAGATCAAACTCCTTCTGGCTGAGCAGTCAGGGCAAAGGGATGAGAAGGAGTCGAATATTTATGCTAGCCAAATAGAAGAAGAATCGTTATCCAAAGCTTATTTTAAGGCCAGCGTACTCGAAAGCGCCAATACAGTGTCCGATGAAGAAGCCGAAGAGTGGTGGGAAAACAATAAAAGCCGTTTTTTCAATGTGTTAGGGATAACGGAAGATGAGTTTACGGATAAAAAACAATTAGGCGATTTTCTGAATACAATGCGGTTTAAGAAAGTTAACTTACAGGCCAAAAGATACCGGGATATGGTTAAGGACCTGTATCTGGATAATAATGTAATTATCAATGAGAATTTGTTAAGGCAGTAATTTGGGGGGAACGTTACCCCGCCTGATAGATATCAAAACAACTCCGGGAATGATGGCAATTTACGGAGAAAATCAACGCCTCCCATGGTGATACAGATAAGTTGTTGGAGCTTTTATTTGGCAGCTTTAATTCGTGAATTTCCCAAAACAGGAGGGCGCTATGCAAGTAAGAATGCTTACAATCAAGCGTTTCATGGCTTCAATAGCTATAATAGGAATGGCATTGCTTCCTATGTTAATAGCTCCACCGAATGCTGTTGCGCAAGCGATCATTGCCGAGGTTGACTGTAACGTAAGCATAATTCATCCCGGCGATAATACCACCATTACTTCAGCGGAAGTCCTCGTGACAGGAACCGCTGCGGTAAGTCAGGAAGTAGATTTAATATTACTGATGGATTCTTCGAATAGTTTAAACTGGAATGATCCCTTAGATAGGAGAAAAGATGGTGCGAAAGCTCTGGTGGAGGCATTATGCAGCCACGCATGCACAGTGGAATGCGGCGTCGAGACGCGTTTGGGGCTGATAAGCTTCAACCATAATGTTCCGGCGAAAGATAGCCCGGGAGGCGAAGAGGTTTTCCTGGAGTTAGCGTCTATCGGCAGCGGGGAGGAATGCGGAGATGATGCTGTAGAAGTAATTGAAAAACTGCCCCGGTGGGGGCGAACTAATATCGGCGGCGCAATTCTTGCCGCTATCGCTGAGTTTGAGGCCCGCGGCCGCCCCGACGCTCTCAAAAAAGTTATCCTGTTTAGCGACGGCCAACCCACTGCCGGACCGGACCCCATAGAAGCGGCCGAAGCTGCCAGAGATGCGGGAATAATCATCAATACTGTATTCTTAGATGTTGATGATGACTGTCTGGGCGCCGGAGCTGCACTAATGGAGGAGATTGCCAATATAACCTGTGGCTTTAGCGCTTGTGTTACCGAATCGGATGACCTGATTAACAAGTTTATAGAAGCTCTCCCCAGCGTCGATGATGTCGAGATGGAGATCAATGGACAACCTGTAATGGGAGTTGAGTTGACGGAGGAGTGCCCTCTTTGCGTCCAATTTAGCGTTGTAGTTCCCTTAGAATGCGGAGAAAATACTATTACGGCGACGGCTATCATTAAAGAAGGCGAAGGGGTGTGCGAGGGTGAAGAGAGAGCTTGCGGATTTGATACTGTAATAGTTACCAGAGAAGGTGAAGAGTGCTGCGAGCTTGTGCTCAGAAAGGACGATGAGAACGGTGAAGACGGGTTTGTCGATCCTGGAGGTACTATTGACTATAGTATTTGTTATTCCAATCTTAGTCAATGCGAGTTGAGTAATGCTGTTATTACCGACGAACTCCCGAATGAAGTAGCTCCTGTATTACCATTACAAGATGGGTGTATTTATAGCCAAACCGACCATACAATTATTTGTGATATTGGTACAATTTCAAGTGGAGCAGAGGGTTGTGTGGAATTCTCGGTCATTGTGAGTTCAGGGGTAAATCTTTGTACTGAAATTCTCAATGTCGCCCATATTGTAACCGACGAAGTAACCGAGAGAGCAGAGGAGACTACTCTGGTTTCCTGCGATTGCCCTACCATTACAAAGTCAAGTAACGTGGACGAAGATGACTGTGTCAAAGAGGAACAAACTATAATCTATAGTATTTGCTTTTATAATCCGAATGATGTCAGTGTGGATAATGTATTAGTTACAGATGAACTCCCAAATGAAGTAGCTCCTGTATTACCATTACAAGATGGGTGTATTTATAGCCAAACTGCCCATATGGTTATTTGTGAGATGGGCTCACTTGGCCCTGGAGAGAAAGTGTGTTTTGATATGGAGGTGGAGGTGGATCAAGATGTGCCGGGAGGAACCATCATCACCAACACTGCCATTATCGGATGCGGCAGGTCAAGAAAGCAGCGTGAAGTTTCTGAGGATACCCTGGTTTGTCCAGATCCACTTAACATTATTAAGATGGACAATTTAGGACCGAGCGGATGCGCTAGGGTAGGTGGTACAATAGACTATGATATCTGTTTTGGTAACGCAGGCGATCTGGATATACCAGATGTGTTCCTGGTTGATGAACTGCCGAATGAAGTGACTTTTGAGCAATTACTAGATGATCGGTGTATTTATAGTCAAACCGGCCATACGGTTACATGTGATATTGGGATCTTCAGCGCCGGAAAGCAGGACTGCGTAAATGACCTGATAGTTAAGGTTAATTCGGATACTACCCCAGGAATTACTATTACCAACTTTGTGTTTATAGATACCACAAATTCTGATCCTATTTACTCCAATGTTCGGATGGAGACCAGCGAAGATACTAGAATCTGTTCCGGTGAACGCCCGATGTGCGGTGTAGCTTATATTAATTATATCACGTTACATGAGAGTGACCCGGAGACTGATGTTCCGTTAGAGGATTGTAGATTGTGGCTTACGCTCACTCTTCAGGACGGCAGAACTTTTCATGTTGAGGCCGTTGCCAAAGGAACGCAACTTAACATTGCACTGCTGAAAGCCTTTAACTTTAATAAGAGGATCTCTGTCTGTGTATTTTTGGAGCCGGGAGTCCCCGGAATTTTCTTTAGGATTATTAAGGCTGGTTTTAATGAAAATGATGGCTAGAAGGCTATTCAATAGGTTCTAGTGTCGTGTCAAGATTAATATGTTGTAAATTTACCTGTTGTTTTATCCCCCTCATCCTAACCTTCTCCCCCCTGGGGAGAAGGGACTATTCCTGCTTCCTCTCCGCTGGGGGGAGAGGACCGAGGTGAGGGGGGGATAAAGATCATATCCGTCAATTTAGAGTTGACACGATACATAGGAGAGAACCAAAACAAGGGAGGCGCACCGTTAAAGGTTTCGGCCTCCCTTTGTTTTTTGTCTTTGGCTTATGTTATCACTGACCAGGTTCTGGTGCAGCCGCCTGCATCTCTTGAAACACTTCTTCCAGCTTCCGGTAGAAAAATTCCAGGTCATCCTGTGTATGTTGAATAGAGATAGCGCCGCCGCCGTGCATGACATAAATCCCTTTATTTAGTAACCGTACTTTTAGTTCCACCTCTCGTTTGGGAACCTGGGTTTGCACCCAGACATCATAGGGGCTTCTCAAATTAAGACCGGCCTGGAAAGGGAAATGTGTCATAAACAGCGAGCCAATTCCGGTACATTTGGCTAATATTCCTTGTGCGGCAGCAGTTTCCTCTATCCGCTCCCGCATTCTTTTACCCGCTTCTTCCAACCGAGGATAAATCCAGCCTTGGTTTTCCTTCAGATACCGCAGCATGGCTATACCGGCGATCATATTCAAAGGCAGGCCGGAGAAAGTTCCGCCGCCTACCGCTGCCCGCTCCCATTTTTCCGGATGAACAAAAGGGTTGCAGGTTTGCATTATCCTAGAAGAAGCGGAGACAGCGCCAATCGGCAAGCCTCCGCCTAACACCTTACCTAAGACGGTAACATCAGGAAACACCCCCCAGAGCTTCTGGGCGCCACCTAAGCCCAGCCGGAAACCAGTGATAATCTCATCAAATACAAGTAAAGCGCCGACCTTAGCAGTTTCCTCCCGTACAATGTGTAAAAATTCCGGTTCAGCCGGAACAAATCCTCCCACACCCACTACCGGCTCCATAAATACAGCCGCCAGCTTTTGAGCATGGGTTCTAATGGCATGGGCGGCGGCTTCCGGATCATTAAACGGGATAGAGATACATTGCCCGGCCGCCGGCAACCCCACCGATTCAGGCTTATCATAGGGCCACTTTACCGCATAGAGCAGCTCTGAGCAGGCGCCATGCCAGCCGCCTTCAATCTTGATGATCCGGGAGCGTCCGGTGTAAGCTCTGGACAGGCGGGCGGCATAGCCGGCTGCTTCGGTGCCGGAGCAGCAGAAACGAACCGCCTCCGCCGACGGCACCAGGTCGCATATCAGCTCCGCAAGCTCCACCTCCCAGGGATTTACTATCCCAGACAACAACGTCCCTCGGCTTAGGGCATCCTGGAGCCGAGCGATAACGACCTGGGGGGAATGACCCAGGATATTAGCGTAGTGCCCCATCCAGAAATCCAGGTATTCATTACCATCCACATCCCAGAACCGAGAGCCTTGGGCTCTCTCCAGATAGCAGGGATATGGAGGATGATAGCGGATGTTGTGACATACTCCCCCAGGAATAACCTTTTCGGCTCGACTAAAAAGGATGGCCGACCCCAGCGTTCGCCCCCCATAAAATTTCAGGTAATCTTTTATCAGCTTATTCATTGGCTACATCATGGACAAAGCGCCCTACGGGCGGGTTTCGTAAAAAGTTGTCATTCCCGAGAAAGTGGGAATCCATACCGACTTTAACTATCTGAAAATACTGTATTCCCGTTTGCAGGTGAATGATAAGAATGTGTGTTTTCTGACTTTTTACGAGTTCATCAACTATTGCTTGTTCCGCTTATCATTTTGCCGGCGCGGTGAATACTCTCTGGGCCAGCTCGCGGTCAATCATAAACATACCGCCGGCAGCCTTTCCCATAAGCTTAAGTTTCCGTACCACATCGTTAGCTGATGCCTCCTCCTCCACCTGCTCAGAAACAAACCATTGCAAGAAGTTGTGGGTGGCGTGGTCTTTGACTTCCATAGACAGATCGACCAGATTATTGATCAGGCCGGTAACCTTCTGCTCATGTTGATAGGCATACTCGAAGACAGCCAACGGCGACATCCATTCCGTCGGCGGGCTCTCTATCGAACGTAAGAGAACCCTGCCGCCCCGCTCATTAATATAATCATGGAACTTCATGGCATGCACCAATTCCTCTTGAGTCTGGACCCGCATCCAATTAGCAAAACCCGCTAAATCCAAGGACTGAAAATAAGCGGACATCGACAGATACAAATAGGCGGAATAAAGCTCCGCATTCAACTGGCCATTTAAGACCTCTTGCATCTTCTCACTTAGCATATCAATAGTACCCTCCATATGTTCTTTGGGTTTTAGGTTATGA
>QIEW01000463.1 GCA_003230535.1 bacterium | reverse complement strand
TGTTCGGGATGCTTTTTGCTCAGATTGCCTTGGGATAAATCCCTTTGGGATAAATCGCCCGTAGGCCCATCTCCCGCATCAACTTCCCCACCCGCTCCCGGCAGATACTAATACTAAATTGCGTTAAAAACTATAATAGTAAAACACAATATATCTTTATATAATAGTGTATGTTCAAACACAACTTAGTATATATAGGGGTATGGGGTATTGAAACGTGAGAAATGCAATAAATGCATTTCAAAAAGTGGCAATTTCTTTAGGGTGGGTTTAAAAAGAAGATTTTTTCAAACGTTGTTGGATTGTATGTAATTTTAATGGAGGATTAGAAAAAATGGGAGGAATGTGCATACACCAACCTCCCATTTTTCACTTCGACAGTCCTAATTCCATTTCACACAGGGTCGGGCATCATCTCCGCCTGGTCCTGCCAAAAGGGACCTCTATCCGTCATCACTACATCATCTGGAAACATAAGTCCTAGGTAGATTTCCTCAGGAGTATATTTCCCGTTCAGATTCTCTGCCATTCTGAATACAGAGGCGATCATTTCGACCACCTCAGCAGTATCTTCCGCTGCATGATCGTCATGCTTGCAGTCGGAATGTATTTCCTGAATGCGATATTGTACTCCAAGAAACTCTCTCCGAGCACAAAATGCCCGATAGTGTTGTTCTTCCGTGGGTCTTTTCTTCCCTTCTGCGAAATTATTTTTAGCCGCTTCAATTTTTCCCACTATTTTTTTGGCGTCCATTATTATATCTCCTTTTCTACAAGTTTTGTGAGTTGATGGCGCATAAATTCCGATAAAGTTTTGAAACCTTCTTTTTTTGACAGATTTTCAAGCTCCTTTTTTAACTCTTCCGTTTCCATATCTCCTCTTGGTTGGTTGTTTTCGTTTTCCATCTGACAATCCAAGTATAGCAATCTGCTAGCAGATTGTCAAGAGAAAAATAAGGAAATGTGTTGACGAATGTGTTAATAATGTTTTTGGGGGGATTAGCGGGAGATAAAGGATTGAATTTTCGGTTTGATTGGCTCGCCGTCGACATACACATCAGCCAGCAGCCGACCGTAATAGCCCCGGATATTATCATGCGCCAGGCAGGCTGATTTTCCTTCAGCCAATTCGACCACGTACTCCTTGGCTTTCCGGCCTTCAGGCGTATTTCTGGGCGATACTAAAATAAGTATCCTGCCCAACAACATTCAGAGCCTGTGTTAATAACACATACAAGTTATTTACGTTTAATTCAAGAGTTTTCCGCTTCAGGGGTTAGCTCAATCTGCTCTAAAAGCGATGCCAGAGCTTCAGCAACTTCCTTTTTGCCCCGCAGCAGCTTTAGCACCGCTTTTTTAGCCTTCGGATCTTCCCCCAGCATTTCCACGATCTCCGCCAGATCGGTATCCTGTTGTGCGTACGTACGCACACCCTCTTTGTCCGCACGTGCGGACAAATCCTTTTTTGCACACGGGTGCAAATTTTCATCGAGTGCAGACGTCTGCACTCTCTCCCGATGCTTCGGCCCTTCACCAGTCAAGAGCCAATCTAAGGTTACTTGCCCTAGCTCCGCTATTTTAATCGCTATGCTAAGATCAGGTTTTCTGTTGTTTTTTTCATAATTGCTAATAGACACAGGCGATTCAAGGCCAATTCTTTTAGCGAAACTAGATTGATTCAGCTTCAATGCCTTCCTTATATGATAAATTCTTTCGCCTATATTTCTCAATTTGCTATTTTCTTCTTGACATTATTTAGCAGAGTGATTAATATTTAATTATCAGGTCAAAATATTTCCATTAACAAGACGGAGGAATCCATATGACTAACAGAGAAATTAAAGCCAATTTAGTCCTGGCAGGCGTAACCCACAGCGAGATCGCCCGCCGCGCCCAGGTGGATATATCCCTGGTAACCAGGGTTATCCAGTATAAGCGCAAAAATCACAAAGTTCGTTTAACCATCGCCCGGGCTATTGGCAAACCCTGGCGTGAAATTTTTATTGAGCCCGCCCTTAAGGCGGCATAAAACCACACAACAAAAGGAGGCAAGAAGCGATTATCTAAACTATCAACAAAACAATCTTAAGCATCTGACAAATGACATCAAGAGAAATTAAAGCACAACTCATTTTAGCAGGTCAAAACGCTTTAGCACCGTTTGTTTATCAAGGCATCAACATCCTTGAGTGTATCTGGATTAACGGCGAACCCTGGTTCACCAGAACCGCCATCGGAAAATGGCTTGAATATGCGATACCACGCAATTCAATTTTAAGAATAGAACAACGTCACCCTCACATAAAACACTTCTCAAGGAGGTGTCAATTTGACACCTCCTCAGGTATTCAAGAACACGTCGTTTATAACTTTATCGGCCTGCAACTGATCATCGCTTTCGCTAACCGCCCACAGCGCGACATTTACTTAGTGGGTGTGGCGCATGCTCTGGATGCCTTACGTAAAGGCCAGCTTCTTCCTTCCCGGTGGTGCAAAAAAGGGGAACGGTTACCAGCGCTTCAGCAGCTGCTATCCGCTCCGGCCGGTCATGGCCGACGCGCCAATATAGTAGACGACATCGCTCAGGTTGAAGGAAAACACCCTAACACCGTTTATCGCTGGGTGAAGCGATCCGGCGAGCAGTTGCTTACCAAATCCGGCCGCCCCAGGAAGCTCCGCTCCGATACCGGGAAACCCGCCCGCCCGGAAGAGGTGGCCGTCATTATTGAATACCGCCGGGAGCATCCCGGAGCGCATGGTGGGCAATCTAACAAGCCTTGAATTTGTCCTACAGTAGAAGGCTGTATCAACCATATTTTAAGGGGTCACAGACCCGAACCCGCCCTCACAGTCACGGACTGTAAGGCGGCTTAATACCAAAAGGAGTCATACATGATATCAACTAAAGGTCTTTTGCGTTTGAAGCATCCTCCAGGGAAAGACCATCCCCGCTATATTCGTAAACGTTTAATGCAGCAAAGAGCAGAGCAAACACAACAGCTTCCGTCGAACCTATATCAAAAATTCTTAGAAGGATGTTATCCCCAAAAACAGCAATGAAAAAAGCATCTTCCAGTTCAATGGTCTTATCTTCGATATACCGCAACTGCTTGCGGCCATACTCAACATATTCACGCATACTGGATGACGAATCCTCTTCTGACAATGCATATCGCTCCTCAAACGGAATTAATTTATTAAATAAATCACCAAAACTCATTTGCGGGATGAACATTACCAAATACTTCATAGCATCAAAAAGATATACACGGAAAAATTCAGCTTCAAGCCCTTGTTCAATAATCTTTTTTCTAGGGAAAAAGGCAGGGCAGTTGTCTTCACTCTTAATCAAAGACGCTAAATCATCAAAGACACGGTTAATTTGGGCAAAATCAGCAATAAAAGCATTGGGAATGCTTTTCATAAATCAGCCTCCTTTTTTAGCCTGCCCTCCGGACGCAAATCGGACGTCAAAGCATTGGCCTACTTTGATAATACCACACCGCCGGGGGGCGGGCAATTTTTTGTTTTGACCCCCAATGTGATAAGCATAACGCACAAAAAACAGGCTTGCAATGTCACGATCTAGAAAAAAATTAGACAACCGGACTTTAACGCTCTCATTTGCACAGGGGGATGCGAAGGGGCTGTTTATTGACCTGCTAAAACAAGCAGTTAAAATGTCCGGCCTCAGTATTGATCAGATTGCGGACCGGGTAACCCGGTTGTCAGGCCGGAAGATGACGGTTCCGATGCTGAACAATTATTTAGGGAAAAGCGAGGTCAAAGAGCCATACAACCTGCCCGCTTTCCAGTTGAGAGATTTCTGTAAAGCCTGCGGAGATTATGAGCCGCTGTTTTCTATGGTTAGGGATTGCGGGTTCGAGGTGGCAGATCAGGAGACGCTCGATTACGCCCAACTGGGCCGGAACGGGCTGGAGAAGGATAGGATCGAGGATGAAGACCGGGCGTTACAATTGCGCCTCAATAACAGTCACGGACTGAACAGTCACGGACTGAAAAAAGGAGGTAAGAGATGGTAAAAAATAACGCAACCGAAGCAGTAGAGATTGAGATGGAGTATCTACTCCAGGAGTTGGAATGGCTGCATGGATGGCGGAAAAAAGCGGTAACTTTCCTGCGGGAAAAAGAAATTTATACTGAATTTTTGGTGTGTAGACCCAGAAATGAGCTACGGTCAAAATTAATGGCCTGGATCGGCTGGGCGGTTGTATGGGCGTCATTCGGCCTTGTCGCCGGCTATGCCTGGAGGATGGCGCAAGGATTTTAAAAATCAATCCTCTCCCCCTTTGGCAAAGGGGGATTTGGAAGGAGGTTAACCGATGGATAGATTAGAGAAAAATGCGTTGGCGAAAACAGCAATTTTATTGGGTTGTCTTGGGTTTTGGTACTGGATCATAAAACTCATACTGAGGTGGCTATGAGTGAAAAATACCACAACAAATCGCAAGCGGCCTTAGCAGCGGTGATGAGCGAGCTGATGAGTGACGGGTTTCCGGAGCTGTCGCTGGCGGAAGTAACTGAGCGGACTGGGTTAACCACGGATACATCCTTCCGGACGCTGTATAACGCCCAGCAGTTCGGCTGGATAGAGAAGCTCCCCGGAGAGCGCTATCGGCTGTCGCAGTTCTGGCCGAAACTCGGCTACCGCTACTTCGAGCGCCTGGTAGAAGAGCGCAATGCGCTCCACCAACGGATACAGGAGTTCAGGGCATAACGTAAAACATCAAAAAGATAGGAGGAGAGATGGAAAAGACCCCCAATTTACAAGAAAGGATGGATGGATTAGGACATACCATTCGTAAAGCTCAACAGGAAACAGATGAGCACAAAGCCAAGGAGGCCGAGCGGAACAAGGCCCTGGCGCCGTATTCCGATAACCTGCCCTATGACCGGAACCGCATCATAGAAGAGACTAAGTTCCTGTTAAAACATGAGATTGTAAGTAAATATGAGATTGGGAAACGATTAATACTACTACAAGAAAGAGAGATTGGGAAAACGTTTTCCCATATTTTAGAAGAGCACTTTCCAGGATTAAGTTATCGTTATGCGCACAAATACATGCTTTTTACGCGAAAAATTGCTGCTTTGCCGAAGCTTAAGGAATTTGCGGAAGGCGGGAACAACTGGACTAAAGCATTAGCTCTTATTGAATCCTTTGACGAGGAAGAACTAGCCGCGCTTGAAGCCGGGGGCTCAATAGCAGATATGACGCTGGACGCCATCGACAAAATGAGTTACCGGGAGCTAAAAATTGCGCTCCGAAATAATAAAACTCATATAAAGCATCTTGAGGGGTCCAATGAAGAGCTGGAGACAGAAAATGTACAACTTAACCGGAAGCTTAGGAAAAAACCGGACGAGCCGGAGGCGGTAAAAGTCCGGCGGGCGGAGAAGCGCTGGTATGACGACTATCAGGAAGTGGATCAACTAATCACCAAAGCGGTCGTTACGCTGAATCGTATGCCGGAAGAAGCCATCCAGGAAGATTTTGATCTGCAAGTGAAAGTCACCAATGCCCTCAATATCCTGGAGCGCATGGTGGGCAATCTAACCTTAAAAATAAACAGAGACCTGTCAAGCGAAAACTACGAGGCATAGACCATGCTGGAAGCGGCAACGCTGGCACAGATAATCATAGACTGGAACCAGGCCTCGCACGGCTGCAAAACCAGCGTGCTGGAGGCTTGGGCGAAGGTATTGAAAATGAGCACAAACACACTCTGGCGGGATATCAGAAAGTCCCGCCGCAGTAAACGTAAAAAAAGGTCTGACACGGGGTCGTATAACCCGGAATATGCGGCCTGGACAAAAATAATCTGGCAGCTAAAACTCAGACCGCCGGAGGAAGCCGGGATGGTCATCACCGAGCACGCCCGCCGGGCCGCCCTCAAGGATGGAATTATTCCCCCCAGGGCGGCAGCCGTCCCCCTGGGCACATTTAGCCGCATCGCACGGGAACTAAAGCTGAACCGCGGCCAGGGTGAGCGTTGGGTGCGCTTCCAGGCCAAGTATCCCAATCTGCTGCATCAGTTTGACGCCTCCAGTTCCAAATTCTTCTATATCCATCACCGGATGCCAGACGGCGAGCGTGTCCTGCGGCTGCACCGGCCGGCCAAGCATTATAAAAACAAACCCGTCCCCATCCGGGAGCGTCCCTGGGTGTACGGTGTAGTCGATGACCATTCAGGCTACTGCCTCTCCCGTTATGTTGCCGCTGAAGGCGAATCGGCGGCGCATGGCGTGGATTTTCTGGCCTATGCCTGGGGATGTGAAAAAGATAGTCGGCTGACCATGCGGGGCTTGCCGAAGCTGCTCATGCTCGATAACGGCCCCCTGGCTAAATCCACGCCCATGAGTGAGTTTTTTGAGCGCCTGGGTGTAAAAAAAGTGCTCGGAAAGCCCTACGCCAAAAAAGGGCACGGGAAGATTGAGCGGCCTTGGCGGACACTTTGGAAAAATTTTGAGCTATCGTTCTTCATGATGTCGGACTGGGAGAAATTTGAAATCACCCTCACCGAATTTAACCGGCAGCTTGATAACTACCTGGTGGAATACGCCCAGAGGCCGCACCGCTATGAACACAATATCAGCCGGGAACAATCCTGGATGAAGGTAATCGAGCGGGGCGGCGTAGTGGACATCCCGCCGGAAGCCCTACTCACCATCTTCCGGCGGGAAGAACGCACCGCAAAAGGCGGGTATTTTACCTTTGCAAACCAGGAGTATGAAATTGACGGCATGACGGAAGGAAAAATATGGGTCTACAAGGGCGTCTTTGACGTCCGCCTGATAGTCGAAAGTCAAGAGACGCACCAGAAATACGAGGCAAAAATATCAAAACCGCTCTCATTCGGCGAGCGGATAGAGGTCATCCAGACAGAAGCTGAAAAGCTGCTGGAGCAAGGCGGCGATCTTCTCATCACCCACTCGATCTATGAGGAAGCCACAGAGACAAACCTTGTGGCCATACCGGTGCGGGGAGAGGAGCGGGAAATTGAAGATCCGCTGGCAGTTCCGGCGCCGGCACAAAAACAGGAAGCGCTCCTGTTCGGTACCCCGCGGGAGCGTTATGAGTGGCTGCTGCAAAAAGAATGCGCCGGGGATGTGCTGCCGGCTGATGAGATTGAATTTATGCGGGAATTTGAGACAACGGATACTTTTAGCCAGAATGCCGCCAGCTATCAGCGTTTACAGGCGTTCTGGAGCATGAGACGGGCAGCAGGATAATAAAAAAGGAGGCAATACATGAAGCTAGAATTCGTGGAGGACACGAACAATATCAGGGCGCTCAAGGAAGCCATGTTCAACCTGACAAAAAGGCCGGATGGTCTGCCGGGCTTAGGGCTGCTCCACGGCAAGACCGGCCGCGGCAAAACCAGGGCGGCGGAGTGGTACCACACCCAGAACGGCGGGGTTTTTATCCGGGCGCTGGCGAATTGGAAGCCCCGCTCGATGTTGCGGGATCTGTGCGCAGAACTAGGCCATGATCCGGAGTGGTATACCGATGAGGTGTACAAGCAAGTAAAAGCTGAGCTATTGGCACATCCACAACTAATCTTCATCGACGAAGGAGATTATCTGACAACTAATTGGCGGCTGCTGGAGACACTGCGGGATCTCCATGACCAGACCGGTTCGCCGTTCGTGTTGATCGGAATGATCGGGATCCGAAAAAAACTAGAGAAGTATCACCAGTTTTTCAGGCGCATCAGCCAGATGGTGGAGTTTCAGCCGCTCAGCGCTGATGAGACTGAATTCATCGCCTACGACCTGGCGAGCTTAAATTTACACCAGGAAAGATCGGCACAAATAGTCAGAGTCACAGAAGGCGGCTTCGGTGAGACCATCCTCATGCTCTCGCACCTGGAACGCATGGCGCAAGCCAATAAGACACCAGATATCAGCCGCCGCATGGTGGATGTTATCGCCAAGGCAGTTCTCAAGCAGAGGGCTGCCTAGGGAGGGAAAAATGCAAAGGAAATCAAAAATGTTGGAGAAAATATGGCGGGCGGTCAGATGTTCCGAGTCGTTCACCGTAAAGGACCTAAAAATACTGACCGGAGCAACGGAAGATTATATTGGCCGCTACATAACATATCTTGCCAAAGAGGAATACATCAGGCAGACAGGAAAGAAGAAGCAGACGCCGGTATATCGGGTGACCGAAAAAGCCACCCCGGAGACGCCGCAGTACAAACGGATTGTGACAAAACCACCTAAACCGAAGCCGAGTCGTATGCATCTGAGCGTGATGTGGGCCGGCGAAACATTGAAAACCATAAAAACTGATGTATCTATCGGGTGTGTGGTGCGACGGGAGGGCAAATGGTATGCCTGCCTGAATGGCCAGTATAAAAAGGCGCCTGAATATGCATATTCCACCGCCAGGGAGGCCAAGTCGGCATTCATAAAAGAATTGGGGGCCGTATGATTATCATAGAGAACAGGAAAAACCACGCTTACGACCCGCCTTTACCCAGAACCATCCACATTGAAGGAAATAGATATAAAGATTATGCGCGTTGCGTATGCGGGTTGTTAATTGGACTTGGCCGGGCGGGAAGGCAAGACAGACCAGATGAAACAGCAAACTGTAAGCTTTGCCGGAAACGGGCCAGCTTACCTGAACTTATGGAGAAAAAATAATTATGGCAAGCTTAGCTGAACTTGAGAAACTCACCCGGGAATATTCTGATGTGAGAAATGTGGTAGTGAAACGGATGCAGGCGCTAGAGGATGAGATTGCCGCCTGCAAGCGGAAGCATCTGGCGGGTATAAAAAGGGCTGTGGCCGCTACCATTGAGAAGCACTCGCTTCTTGAGGTGGCGGTACAGGCCAGCCTAGAAATATTTGTCCGGCCCAGGACAGTAATTTTTCACGGCGTGAAAATTGGGCTACAAAAGAGAAAAGGCAAACTAAAGTGGGAAAGTAAGGAGCAAGTAATCCGGCTAATCAAGAAGTATTTTCCAAAGCAGCAGGATATCTTGATACAGATTACGGAAAAGCCGGTGGAATCATCTCTGAAGTATCTATCAGACATTAAACTCAAGAAACTGGGGATTTCAATCACCGACACCGGCGATGCGGTAATCATCAAAGCCGCGGACGCCGAAATTGATAAGCTGGTGAATGCGTATCTCAGGGACAACGATATCGAGGAACTGGAGGCGGCATAACCAGGCCAGCCTGAAGCCGGACAAAAATGAACCGTAACGAAATAGCAGTCCTGAATATTCTCAATCAGCGCCGGGGGAAACCGAACGTCATCACCTACAGCGAACTGGCGGGGCAAGTAGGGCTTTCCGGGCGAGCCCTGCGTTATGTGGTACGGGGCTTGATCCTGGATCATAACGTACCGATCTGCACCTCCTATGACCGGGACAGGGGCGGCTACTACATTGCCCGCACTGTAGGGAATTGCGGGAGACGATACACAAGCTCAGCAAGCACGGCATTAAAATCCTGACGCGCGCCGCCAATCTGGATAAAAAGAATCTGCCCGATTATTTGGGGCAGCTAAAACTAGAACTGGAGGGAACTAATGCAAAATAGAGGGTTACAGAAA
>QIEW01000385.1 GCA_003230535.1 bacterium | reverse complement strand
GGAGAAAAATACTCAAGGGCATGTTCTGGTGGTGATGCTTGCTTATATGATTATCCGGAAACTGGCTCAAGCCTGGAATAAGTTCGACTTAGAGGTGGAGGAAGGCATCGATCAATTATCGACTCTTTGTTCAATGGAGGTCATCGTCAAAGATCAGGACTCCTGCCTGAGGATTCCCAGACCCCGGGAAAAATCCCGCCAATTATTGAAAGCATTAGATATCAGAATGCCGGTGGTCTTACCTCATCGGGATTTCCCTGACAATCACAAGAACAAAACTGCCAAAACAGAGAAAAGTTCCTATATATACCGTAAGTTAACTCCATATTATAGTATGCGCCTTGGGGTGAACATCCGTTAGAACCCCGGTCGGTCGGTGGGGGGGCCCAGACCGGTGGCCGGGGCGTCGCTGGCTTCTCCCTCTATCCCCGGCTGCTGCCCTTCCATCATCCCTGGAACTCGCTGCATTTGTTGTTGCTGTTGCTGCGGAGCCATGCGAAGTTCCTGGGACAGTCCCAGGCGCGACCTGAACCATTCGGCGCGTTGTCCTCGGCTTTGCTCGCTAACCTCCCACCACTCGACCACATTTTCATTCTGCTGAATTCCGATAGCGCGAGGGTCGGTGGGCATATGTTCTATATTAGGATCATTCACAGGATATGAATAACCTTTTATTGGATCCCCATACTGAAAATCATTAGCTTTTCCTGTTACGGCCCCGGCGCATAAATTCCGTCGTGGGTCGAGTGGCTCCCGGCGGGGCAATCTCCACCGGCGCGGCAACCCGGATGTCTCTGGGGGTGCGTTCTTCCTGGAACCTGATCTGTCTTAGTTTTTCCCGTATTCGGCGCTCATCCTCTTCTATCTGACCGAAGGGTTTGATTTCTCTGGGTGTTAACCCTCGCTTATAGGGGTCGTACCATGGTTTGCCAGGGCCCCATGGCAGTTCGGCCAAGCTTATCTTGGCAGAAAATAGCACACCTAGGAAGATAACGAGTATTGTATAACACCAGCTTTTTATCATTTTATATCACCTCCTATAAGGAATTGCGGGGGGTAAATCGAAAATCCGACCATACGGTTACGGCTCTCTATTTATAAAACCATCAGGCCAGTCCTTTTTGTTATATTTTCCCGCTAATAATTCCCGGCAGGTTCGCTCTTCAAAACAGGTGAGTTCCGAAGGAATGAACTCTGCCCCAAAAGTTTTTGTGAACCCTTCACAAACAGCCTCTATTATATCTTTCCCTTGAGGAAGATACCCCAGGAATTCCGCCAGAGATCCAACCCTTCCTCTCATCCGCTCCAGCCAACTCTCCCCGGAGATATTAGCCGGAGGCAGGAAAACATCAGCCAGCGCTTGATAATCCGTTTCCAGGAGAATAGAACCTTGTTGTAATAACGTCTGATCCCGCCGACGCTGCGCACTGCCGATTATCTTTTTACCGTTAACTTTTATCTCATAGCCCAGGGAAGTCAAAAAGCAGGCTGAAATATCTTTGCCTTCCACCTTCTCCGTTAATTCCCCCCGGACACCTAATTTTCTCAAACCCAGCAGCAGGGCCTCTGAAATCGCCCGATAACTTCCCGCTATTCCGTGAGGGAAAAGAGCCTGAGAAGCTACTAAGCTGTAAGTCAATTCCTGCTGATGAAGCACCCCCCGCCCGCCTGTAGGCCGCCGCACCACATCAAGCCCGCGCTCTTTGACCGCTTCCCGATTTATCCCCCGCTCTATGTCCTGGGCATAACCGATAGAGAGAGCCGCGGGCTGCCAGCCATAAAACCGAAGCGCCGGCGGAGCCTCTCTCCCACTATTCCCCAGCAACAAGGCCTCATCCTGGGCCATATTAACGAAGGCGCTCCGCCTTCCGCTCTCTATCAGTCGCCAACTACCCAAGCCTTTAGGATTCCTGACTCAGCCGCTCCTCATAGTTAGAGTTATCCAATAAATTCTCAAGCTCAGCTTTATCGTCAAGCTCGATTTTGATGATCCAACCCTCCTTATAAGGAGATTGATTTACCATCTCAGGCGTATCTTCCAGGTCCAGGTTTGTTTCGACTACTTTCCCACTGAGCGGCGCATGAAGATCCGAGACGGCCTTTACTGATTCAATTACCCCTACGGGTTCCCCTTGTTTTACTTCCTGTCCTATTTCAGGCAACTCCACAAAAACCACATCGCCAAGCTGCTCCTGGGCATAATCTGTGACGCCCACGGTAGCACAGTTATCCTCCAGTTTAGCCCACGTATGTTCCGGATGGTAATATAACCCGGTCGGCGTCATCACAGCTCCTTTCGTTATCGACTTTCGATATCGGAATTCCTTTAATTTTCAACACGGATAAACAGTATAAACTCCCACACTTAAATCATAGCCTTTTGCCGTTATTATGTCAAGAATAAATCAGCCGCCCATCAGGGTATATATTCCGTATCGGGCATATACGCCCTGATACTATCCTCCTGATTGATGCCTTAATCAATTCTGGATTGGGCTCATTGTTTTTTTATGTCCTTTACGAATAACCCAAGCTACTGATTTTTCAATAATTCTAGCTGGTAGATATTTATTCTGTTATTCAGTAAAATTGTCGGCACTTTTTTTGCTTAAATTTCCAATAGAAAACATAATAATGGTCTCGTAAAAAGTCTGGGGCCGTCATTGCGAGGAGCAAAGCGACGAAGCAATCTAGCGCATAATCAACTAATTAGAGATTGCTTCGTTTCACTCGCAATGACAGAAAACGACATTTTTTGACTTTTTACGAAACCATCACATAATAGTAAGCTTTTCTTTTCCCAACTGCTTAAGAATAAAGGGGGTAATTATGAAAATATTATTTAAGGCGATAGGTATGGCAATTTTATGCTGTAGCCTTCTTCCGATGACCGGATGGGCAAGAGGGCATGAGGACTGTGGTATGTGCCACAATAATGTGAGTGCAAACACTAAGGAGCTGAGCATAGAACCTAATTACCAGCAGTTAAATCCGATTACCGGCAGGCCGTTTAGCCGCAACGACGCTCTTTGTATGGCTTGCCACAGTTTTGGACATGGCAAGACTATTCACCCGGTAGGTATCGTCCCCAATCCCAATAAAGTGATCTTGCCTGTTGAATCTCGCGGATTTGCCGGCCAGGAAAGTGAAATCGGCTGCTGGAGCTGCCATGACCCGCATCCGGACAACAAAAACTACATGTATTTGCGCTGGTTGGATGATGGCGACCAAAATGTGTCTAAATTTTGTGTGGCTAAATGCCACTACAGGTTTGCTAAACCAAAAACAGACATAACTTTTCGGTTAAAACCGCCGAGCCTAAAGCTTAGGTAGCCTTACCTGCAAACCCTACCCGTTGGCGCCGCATTCTTGTATCAACTATTTTTCGAGGAGCCCAGTTCTTTACCTAAGACGGTAATATGACGTATTTCTTCCTTAATGATGGCATCAATTTTATTTTTGCCTAAACTTTTCGGTACTACTTCCTGCATTCCCAGGTAAAAAATGATGGATTCCTTCTCCAATCCAATTGCCATCCGGAGGATATCTTCCTTCGCCGCTTTCCCCTCCAGCAATTCTATGGGGTCTATCTTGACGTCGAAAACCTGGCCGGAGGCATAGTCACGGATATATAAACTCGCCAGACCTTCGGGATCGAAGACTGTAGGCTCCTGTTCTTCCGCCGACAGCTCCGCTCTCATGGCCGCAAACGCCTCTTCGTGCTTAATTTCCATCTCTGCCAAATTAAGCAGCAGTTGACGGAGGCCGGGCTCATTAATCCCATCCGCCGCCCGGTAATAAAAAGCAGCGCCGTTCCTCTCAATTTCTTCCGCCATTTCAAAAATTTCGTCAGCATTGAAGTAAATGCTCATTTTGCACCTCGCTTGTTTTAATACTATACTACGAACTTTACCCTAGTACATCGTTTTATAAATAATCAGGTTTATTTGCCTGTTGTTGTTTTGTTCAAATAAAGAAAGTTGCCTCGTGAGACCTATCCCCGCAGCAAGCTACGGGGTATTCTGGCATGTTTCATAAAATAGCGGAGTAGGGCGGAACAAGGCATAATCCGGTTCCGCCTATCCTTCTCCACCGCCTTCCTCTGGCGGCTCCGCTCCGCTTGAGCCGCCCTACTGTACTACTACTCCTTTTCGGGCTTCTGGTATAATATATATGTTATCATATGTTGTAATATGTTACCGTAAATAAGTAGCTCCTACATGCCTGAGGGTCAGGCAGTACATAAACTCCGGCCCGATTGATTCTATCGTCTGGCTGATCAGATCAAAGGTGTGGCCGGATTTGGCGATCACCGGATGAGTATTGCCAGGTTCAGTACCGCCAATCCCGCGGGTATACAGCATGTCATTGATCTGCCCCTGTAGGGAAGCCATCTCCTGGCGGTTATCAGCTTGCTTCAGCCGGGCAAACAGATTTTCCAACTCTGTAGCCGGCTCACGGCTGGCAAAGAAGTATATTTTCTCCTCGCCGGTGACATCATCCAAATAAAATCTGTCGTTAGCTGGTATCCAATAGTCTTTGCCCTTTTTCACCGGGTTCCAGGCGTTGGAATATTCCAGGTTGGGGAATATCTGGTATACCGCCCCGGAAGAATCCACCTGATAGATATAGACATAGCAGTCCTGCTCCGGTGAAAAATAGACCGAGTAATAATCCAGCCGGGAGCGCAGACTCATGCCGTCCCACATCTGCCGGGGGACGCCGTTATCCTCATAGATGAAGCTTACTTCCACGGAAATGGCGGGGATTGGCTCTCCCGCCCAGAGGGTAAAATATACCTCCCGCCGAGGCTCCATATCCAGGCCGGCAATAATTTTAATTTGTCCGGCCTGCTCCTCAACCACACTGAATGTTTTAAGGCGAGCCATCCCATCCTTATCGCTGGTTACCCTCTCCACTATCTCAGACTCCACCCTTGATATTTCGCCCAATAATTCCTCTACGCCATCACTAGCGCTGGTTACCCTCTCTACTATCTCAAACTCCACCCTATAGATAACCGGCGCAAATCTTAGCGGAATCTCCCGGCCCTCAAAATGGCACATAACCCTGACCGCCAAGGGACTGGCCAACTGCTCGCCATATTTTATCTTCTGCCCATCGCCGCTTACCTTGGTCAGGGTAATACCGCTCCGCAGGTTTTCTCTCTCCATGCCAATCATCTCATCTTCCTGGTTAAGGCCGGCCTTGGGATAATCAGCCTTGACCCTGTTTACTATCTCCCAGGCTTTATCCAGCGCGCCCAGCGCCGAGAGAATGTCTCCCCGGCCTATGTAGTCTTTTGCTTTTGTATAAAGCGTCCTGGCGGGTTTGAACGCCTCGTTGATTTTAAGGACCTCCTCCTGTCGCCGTTTCTCGGCATATGCCTGGACCCGGGCTTTCTCCTCCACCGGCGCCATAATCAGCGCCGACGCCTTGTATCCACTGTCAATCGGTGTTCCATCATGGTAGATACGTATCCGCCGTATGTACCACTCCTTGGGCTTGATGCTGGTGACATATCCTTTAGCCTGCTGCTGCTCATGCTCTCTTTTGGAGAGTACACCCGCCAGGACACTGGATGTTTTACCGGTAGTGACCTTCAGGTACTCATCAAATATGTTCACCTCCACCCCGCAGTAGCGCACAAACTGCTTGATGGCGTTTGCCATCGCATCATCCCGGGCGCCGGGTTCGGTGGCAAATTTTACCGAATGTCCCACAAAATAGTCATATTTACCATCGCCCTCCGGCGGGCGTAAATACCATACCGGCGGCTTTTTATGTGAAGACCAGGTCACCTCCTCCCGGATGTATTGCGCCTCATGAGATTGACCCATCTTTATCTGGGGTTGAGTAGCAGCGCAGGCAACCAAAGTAAAGCTTAAGATAAGGCAGGCTGTCTTAAATTTATATTTCATCTAAATCCCTCCATTTTTTACCGCAGAGGCGCAGAGGACACGGAGAAAAACCATAAGAACACTTTTTCTCACGGATTATTCACAAATTTACGAAAGATATTGATAATGTTAATTTCCGCTATGAAAGCGACCAACGGGAGCGTATTTATGATCCCGAATTTTTCGGGTTCTCTGCGCTCTCTGCGTCTCTGCGGTAAAACCATCACATTATCCTCTCATATAATGACATCCGCTGCTGCACCTTCAGGATGTAATCCTTAGTCTCATCGGGTACTACCCGGCGAATAGTCTCCACCAGTTCCTTGTTATCCATACCGTTCACATCGTATTTACCGACCACCCTCTTATTCAATCTGGTGGGGCCGGAATTGTATGCGGCAATACACAGGCTCCGTCGGTTGGCCGGGTCTTTGATCTGGTTAAAATATTTGTCAGCCAATATGTGTAGGTAGGTAGCTCCCAGCATGATGTTGTTATCGGGATTGTACAGATAATCCGCCGGAAGAAGTTTCTTCTCGCCATACAGATAAAGATATGCCTCCAGCGCCCCGTAGCGTGGTACAAGCTGCATCAGGCCGTAGGCCGGCACCCAGGATTTGGCTACCGGATTGAAGTAGGATTCGGTATGAATAACGGCGAACACCAGCGCCGGCTCAAGCTTGTATTTATCGGCATATTTCTTTACCTGCGGCTTGAACTTGCTGGCTCGGATTTCCAAGTGTCTGGGTACCATCTTGATCCTGGCGGTAACTTTTATACGCGCCTGGCCGTCCTTGCCCACCACTGGCTTTTCCTCCACGGTAACCTGGGGGATAACCTCCTGCTCCACATATTGGGCTGCATTCTGCGGCGTAACCGGCTGGCCTTCGGCATCCTTTACCTGATCAGCTAATACCTCCGCCTTCACCTCATTCTTGGCCGAAAATATTTTCTCTACTTGTTTTTTTATTCGCTCTTTAGCCTGTACCACAGCCTGTTCCTTACGGGCAGGCTCAAGCGCCACCGGTTTGGGCGGAGCGGGCTTTCCCTCTGTTTGCAGCTTTTCACCCTCTCTACCGGGGGGCATAGGCGCTAACTTGGCGGATTCCCTCTCCCCCGGGGGAGAACCGGACTCCGGCGAGGGCAGGGTGAGGGGGACTTCAGGTTTAACCGCTTCCTCCATAGGCACCAAGGCCGTTACCTCAATCACACCGTCTTTAAAATTAACCCGGCTACGTGTATCCTTCTCCGCATCGTAATCCACCCATTCCTTATTGGTGGAGTAATAAAACTCATCCCACTTCTGCTCAACTTGCGCCCGTAAGCGTTCCCACTCCGCCTCCGTCTGCCTGACCTGAGCCTCCCACTGCGCCTCCAGCGCCGCATCCGCCTTATCCCACGCCTCCTCCTCGCCCTTGGCCGTCTCCTCAAACGCCTCCTCCAACTCATCAAAGGCAGCATCAAAATCACCTTGCGCATAGGCCGGGCAAACGGCTACCACCACTATCAGTAAGCCCAAAACAATTGCTCTCTTCATTTTCTTATCTCCCGATTAAAATGGAATATCCCTTCGCTTTTTTAAAACTATTATATAAGCTACTATTGCTGGCATACTGCAAATATTAAGATCAGCAGCCGTAAAAGCTGTTTTAGATGGCTCCAGGCTCTGCCTGGTTTTTAAAACTTGATAATCTTCTGATTGTCTCGTATAATTAAATAAAGGAGTAATGTAATATGTCTGTTAAAATTAATATTCATGATGCTCAAACCCGGTTGCCTCAGCTATTGGTTATGGTTGGTAAGGGAGAAGAAATTATTATTGACCAAGCAGGAGAACCGGTTGCCCGTCTTGTTCCCGTAGCAAGAAAACCCTCTATACGAAGGCCGGGAAGCGCCAAAGGTAAAATAGTACTCGGCGATGATTTCGACGCCCCCCTGCCGGATTCTATTCTGGATGCCTTCCACTCATGAGAGCCTTGCTTGATACCCATACCTTCCTGTGGTGGATTACAGATGACTCTAAATTATCCCCTCATGTTCGAAAGATCATCAGCAATGGGGATAACCAATTGTTTTTCAGTTCCGCCAGCGGTTGGGAGATTGCCATAAAAGCTCAACTTGGCAGAATACAACTGCCTGACAAACCGGAAACCATCGTTTCTGAACAATTGTTACTGAACGCTATTCAAAGTCTCCCAATCCAGATAAATCACGCTCTCCATATTTATAATCTCCCTTTGCATCATAGAGACCCTTTTGACAGGATGCTGGTGGCTCAAGCCCAACTGGAGGATTTAACAATTCTTACCGCTGATTCTCAAATCGCCCGTTACCAGGTAAAAGTCGCCTGGTGACCATAACCTGCCCGTTTCCCCCAAAGGAGTAAAAATTGCCTGAGTGTAGGGCGGAACAAGGCGTAAGCCGGTTCCGCCTATCCTCTGCTACCCATGTCTGAGGTAATCAAAATGAAGCTTAAAATTGTCTTAGAACAAGGTTTGGACGGTTATATTACTGTTTATTGTCCCTCCCTTAAAGGTTGTGTGTCCCAGGGCAAGACGATAGAGGAGGCTATGGCTAATATTAAGGAAGCCATCGAGCTTTACCTGGAGCCTGACCTTGAAGAAATTAGGGAAACAGAAACTCATAAAATCCTCGAACTTGCCCTATGACGGCCAAACCTCAACTTGCCTCCGGCAAGAAAGTTGTAAAAGCCTTGACTGAATTTGGCTATCGGAAAATCTCCCAAAAAGGTAGCCATATCAAGCTTCAAAACGACTCTACTGGAATAACCCTTATTGTACCTGACCACAAAGAAGTTGACCGTTGGACATTAAAGACTATCCTTAAACAGGCAGAAATACCCGAAAACGAATTCAATAAGTATCTCTAATCTAAGTTTGGGTGTAGCTTTGTAGCTTTGTAGGGCGGAACAAGGCGTAAGCCGGTTCCGCCTTCCTCATATTATTTGCGGCTCCGCTCTGTTTGAGCCGCCCTACTTGTTACTTATCTATTGCTGCAAGTCTTTGGCATTAATGTACTACCCTAATGCTTATGTTATTGGCGGTTCCGCTCCGCTTGAACCGCCCTACGTTGCTGGGTTAATTGAAAAATCAACACAATGCTTACTGATTGATTCTCTGGGGTCATCTTGTTTTATCTCAACAGGCTTTAATGAACCTGAGTTCGACATAAATTTTGTTTGCTCCCCTCTTTGAAAAAGAGGGGTTGGGGGAGATTTAGGAGTTGTAATTATCCCGATTTTACT
>QIEW01000217.1 GCA_003230535.1 bacterium | reverse complement strand
CCGCTCTTAGGGCCAAACCTAATGCGGCTGAGGTTTTACCCTTTCCGTCGCCGGTGTAAACTTGCAGTAACCCCAGCTTTAGACCAGCCATATATTTACTCCCCCCTAGTGTGATGTCAACCGTAAATTGGTGGATTAGATTCCCCCCCCCTCACCCCAGCCCTCTCCCCTGGGGGAGAGGGAGTTTTTAACATCTGAGGGCTACTTGGTATCAGTCCTCTCCCCCCAGGAGCGAGGAAGCAGGAATAGTCCCTTCTCCCCTGAGGGGAGAAGGTTAGGATGAGGGGGATTAAACAACCAATGAATTTAGCAATCTGATGATAATTCCCCTCTTTTTGTATTTCGGGAGTCCCTCCCGAAACCAATCCTAATCGGATATGCTTCAGCGGTAACCATCGTCAATGGCCCGATGTTTCGGCCTGTCTCAGGCCGAAACCACTAAAGGGGTGCGCTACCCTTGACACTTTCGGCTTGAGACAAGCCGAAACATCGAAAAATCAAATCCCCCTTAATCCCCCTTTGACAAAGGGGAAAACAGAATCCGTCAACATTGCTATGTCGTAAATTTGCCAGTTGACATAACCACACTTTATCAGCTCAATCGAATTCCAACCGCTGAGCGATGGTAGAGACAGTATGTGCTGGTTCAGGCTGCACTTCTTCCTCCTCTTCTTCGGACAAATCCTGGTCCGCTTTAAGGAACCGGTCGGCAGTGAGTGAATGCTCATGGCAGAAACTCTGGGGTTCCGTCCCCCGGATAAAGTCTTCCACTATTATTTTAGGACAGTTCGGTGTGGCCAGGCGACCGGTATCGGGGTCAATGCTTACCCGAATGAGTTCTTCCGGCGGAGTAAAAGCTTTAATCGGGACGTTTTTCAGAGCTTGGCGCATAAACTCTACCCAGATAGGGCTAGCCGCTTTGGAACCGGTTTCCTGTCGTCCCAAGGGCCTGGGGTTGTCGTAACCTACCCAGACACCTACGGCCATATCCGGCGTAAAGCCGATAAACCAGGCGTCAATACATTTATTGGTAGTTCCGGTTTTTCCCGCTATGGGCCGGCCTAATGCTTTCGCTCTCCATCCGGTTCCATGTTCTACTACGCCGCAGAGCAAACTGGTCATAAGGTAGGCTATTTGGGGGCTCATAACCTGCCTGGGTTTGGGCAGGCGCTCCTCAAGCAGGCGGTCATCGCAATCGGTTATGTACCGTATAAAAGTTGGATCTACGCGTTCCCCTTGATTGGCGAATACTCCATAAGCGGAAGTCAGTTCCAACAAAGAGAGACCGGAGGAACCTAAGGCTAACGATAGATCTTTGGTGAGGCGGCTTTTTATGCCCAAGCTACGGGCAGTATTCACCGTATTGGCGATCCCTACTTGCTCCATGAGCCGGATAGTAACCACATTCCGTGAGTATTCCATAGCTTTTCGGAAGGTGGTGGGGCCATAGAATTTCTCATGGTAATTAGTGGGGCGCCAGAGCCCTCCTTTCGGGCTTCCGGACTGAAAAATTATTGGTGTGTCAATGAGAATATCGGCCAGTGAATAACCTGATGAGAGCGCCGTGGCATAAACAAAAGGTTTAAAGGCCGAGCCGGGTTGGCGTCTGGCCTGCACCGCCCGATTGTATTTAGATACCCCAAAGTCCTGGCCGCCGAGCATAGTCAGAACATGTCCCGTATGGGGATCCAGCGTTACCAGGGCTCCCTGCACCTCCGGTTCCTGCTCCAAAGCAAACCGATACTCCTGCCCTTTAGTTTGCCCTAATACTTTTACTTCTACCTCGTCTCCCATCTTAAAAAGTTCTTCCGGACTTTTACTCCTCAGCCATTTGGCTTGTTTCCAAGGAAGCTTGCCATAACATTTACCAACTCGGATCCGGAGCCCTGAAGATATTATCTCTTCCACAGTACCGATGTAGAGTTTACCTTGTTGTAATACTTCCAGATCTGGAGGAGAAAGAAGTTGGGGGGGAATTTGCTTCCAGGAGGCCACCGGTCGGTAGCCCTGACGTTTATCCAGCTTCCGTAAACCGTATTCCAGGGCTCTTTCAGCCATCGGTTGGAGATCCAGATCCAGGGTGGTATAGACTTTAAAGCCATCTCTGTAAAGCGGACCGCTTCCATATTTTTGCTCCAGGTATTGGCGGATATGCTCAGCAAAATAGGGGGCGATTTTTTCTCCTTTTTGCTCGGCGGTTCTAATGGGATCGGCTATAAGTTCCTTATATTCTTGTTTGTTGATCAGCTTTTCCTGGTGCATCCTAAGCAGCACATGGTTTCTGCGCTGCAAAGCTCTGAGAGGGTATCGCAAAGGAGAATAACGGTTAGGGGCGCGCGGCAATCCCGCCAACACGGCACATTCGCCTAAAGTTAGCTCGGAGGCTGACTTGTCAAAATAAGCTTTGGCCGCCGCCTCGACGCCGTAAGCGCCGTGCCCGAAATAAATTTGATTTAAATAGAGCTCCAGTATTTCGTCTTTACTGTAACGGTGTTCGATTTGCCAGGCCAGAATAATTTCTCTTATTTTACGGGTAATCGTCTTGCGGGGAGTGAGGAACAAGGCCCGGGTCAACTGCTGGGTGATGGTGCTTCCCCCTTCGGCAAATCTACCCGCCATGATATTGTGCAGCGCGGCGCGGCTGATGCCTAAAAGGTCTATCCCGGGGTGCGTGTAAAACCTGGGGTCCTCTGTGGCTACCACCGCATCTTTAAGGGTTTTGGGCATGGCTGAGAGCGGAATAAGAATCCTACGCTCCACTGAGAATTGGGCGAACTCTTCTCCGTTGCCGGCATAAAGCCGGGTAGTGAGGGCCGGCCGATAGGTATCCAATAAGTCAACCTGTGGCAGGCCGTGTACCAAATAAAAAACGTAGCCTGTCCCGTACAGCATACCGCAAACCATCACTACCAGCAGCCAAAACCACCAAGTTTTTATCAGCTTAGCCATTTTTTTTAGCATTAGTTCCCCTTTTTCCCTTCACTTTTCGGCCTACCTTATTAAGCTGTTCCGTTTACTGGATTTTTGCTTGAGGTATCCTAGCTTTCGCTTTATCATCTCGGTATCGGCGCGGCTGTCCTGGAGTTCTTCATAAATGGCTAACGCTTTATGATATTCTTCCTCTTCTTCCCATGAGTTTGCTTTTCCCAGTTTAGCTTCTGTTATCAACTCACTGGCGGGATATTTTTTAATGAGCTTGTCGTAGGCTGCCTGGGTTTGAATATAGTTCCCTGCGCTGGCATGGATATCTGCTATAGCCAATTGAGCGTCGTCTGCAAACTGGCTCTGGGAGTAGTTTCGTAATAAGGTGCGGGCTTCTACCAGGGCTTGATCCAGTTCCCCTAGTCTATGATAGCAGGATATAATTCTTAATTGACTGTGGGCCGCCAGTTCTCTATCTTTTCTGTGATCCACCACTTGTTGGTATTTAAGTATAGCTCCAGGAAGGTTTTCCAACACTTCTTCATAAATCTTAGCTGTCTGAAAACGCACCTGCTGAGCTCGCTGATGCTGAGGATAATGTAATAGAAATTCTTCGAAGGTTCCCAAAGCTTCTTTGGGTTTGTCCAAATAGAGATAGTTTATGTTTCCCACCCAAAACAAGGACTCGGCGACTATCTCTCCTGGAGGATAACGGGTTACTATTCCCTGAAATGCCTTGAAAGCGCTGGTATAATCACCGGCTGCCAGATGTTTTTGAGCCGACGAAAATTCGTTTTGGAGTTGTCCGGACTGGCAGCTTACCGCGATTAAGAAGCAGAGCAAGACCCACCAGCCTTTACTTCCCGAATAATTCGGGATCATAAACACGCTCCCGCTGGTCGCTTCCACAGCGGGAGTTTTCGGTGATTTGTATGAAAATTTTGTTTTTTGACCGTTATTATATAAGCACTTGTATTCAAATAACATCATTAATGTTTACCGTGAATTTATGAATAATCAGGGACTTAAGGTTTTATGGGGGAGTTCACTGTTTTTCATATAACGCCTCCGGGGACTAATACTAAATTGCGTTAAAAACTATAATACTAAAACACGAGAGCCTTTTGCAAAAGTCATTTTAAAGAAGGTTAGCTATACTATATGTTGGGGCAGTGGCCCCAACACTACCCATATAGGGTAGGCCAGGGCCACCGCCCTGGCACTTTTGCAAGAGGCTCACGATATACCTTTATATAATAGTATATATTCAAACGCAACTTAGTATAAAACCCCCCTTTAGCAAATGACAACTTGAGCGTATAGGAATTTCCATTTTTAGGCTCAATAAAACAAGTAGATAAGTTTTTATGTGCTGTCGGGTCCTCAGACCCGACAGGCTAAATGGGTGGCAGGTTTGAGAACCTGCCACCACCTAAAACTTAGTATAACCCCCCCCTTAGCAAATGACAACTTGATGTCTTTATGATAAACATTCACCGCAAGCGGAATATTTATGGCTTTCAATCGTCTTCAGCCAGTTTAGCTACAGCAACGAGTTTGTCCCCTGAATCCAGATTCTGAAGCCGCACGCCGGTGGTGGCCCGGCCCATTCCGGGAATACCTTTCACCATTACCCAGATCAGTGTTCCTGTGGCGGTAATGAGCATCACGCTCTCTTTCTTGGAAACCTGGGTTACTCCGACTACCGGTCCGTTCTTGCGGGTGATTTTGAGGTTGATCACTCCCTGGCAGGCTCGGCCTTGCACTGGATATCCGCTGGCTTTAGTCCTTTTCCCATAACCAAGCTCAGTTACGGTAAGGATAGTCCCGCCTTCAGAGATAACCTCCATGCCTACCACCTCATCATGCTCCCGAAGTTTGATCCCGCGCACCCCCTGGGCCTGGCGTCCGATACTGCGCAAGTTGTTTTCATTAAACCGCAGCGCCTTACCCAGCCGTGTACACAGTAAAATATCCTGGGCTCCATCAGTAACGCTGACCCCGATTAATTTATCCCCCTCCTTTAATGAAATGGCGATAATTCCCCCCAATCTTGGCCGTGAAAAAGCCTCCTGGGACACTCTTTTTATTTTCCCCCGCTTGGTGGCCAGCACTACAAACTGCTCTGGATTAAACTCACGCAGGGTTAGCATGGCCGTAATGCGCTCCTCGGAATTCAGGCGAATTAGGTTGACCAGGTTCACGCCCCTGGCGTACCGGCCGGCTGTGGGAACTTCATGCACTTTGAGCCAGAACAACCTGCCGGTATCAGTGAAAAACAGCAGATAGGCGTGAGTAGAAGCAATAAACAGGTGCTTGACAAAGTCGGCCTCTTTGGTGGTTATACCTTTTATCCCCACCCCACTCCGGTGCTGGATCCGATATTGACCCAGGGGACTTCTTTTTATATATCCTTGATGAGTAGCCATTACCACCACATCTTCATCGGCAATGAGATCCTCGTCGCCTAACTCGGGGAGTTTCTCCATGATTACCGTTCGCCGGGGATCGGCATATTTGTCTTTAAGTTCAATTAATTCCTCTTTTATAATTTTAAATACCAGGGCTCTGCTTTCCAGGATTTCCTTCAGTTGTAAGATTGATTTCTGTAACTCCTGATACTCGGCGACAATTTTTTCCCGCTCTAAAGCGGTTAGCCGTTGGAGCCTGGTCTCGAGGATGGCTTGCGCCTGGATAATGGAGAGGGTGAATTTATCTCTCAGCCCTTTTCTAGCTTCCTCCGGCGACCGGGAACCTCGGATCAGGCTGATTACCGCATCTAAGTTTTCCAGGGCTATCTTTTGGCCTTCTAAAATATGGAGCCGGTCTTCAGCCTGCTTAAGTTCAAATCTGGTACGGCGAACAATCACATCCTGGCGGTGCCGGAGATAGAGGGCTAACAGTTCTTTTAAGGTTAGCACCCGCGGCTGCCCACTGACAATCGCCAGGTTTATTATGCCAAAGGTAGTTTCCATGGCTGTATGTTTCAAGAGCTGATTCAAAATTATCTGAGCTATCTCTCCACGTTTTAACTCCACTACTATCCGCATACCTTCCCTATCAGATTCATCACGCAGGTCGGCTATTCCCTCGATCTTTTTATGCCTGATAAGCTCTCCCATTTTCTCTAATAACCGCGCCTTGTTTACTTGGTAGGGGAGCTCCGAGACAATAATCGTATCTCTGTCCTTGTTCTGTTCAATAGCAACTTTTGCCCGCAGCTTGATCATCCCCCTGCCGGTGGCATAAGCATCCATTATCCCTTGTTTACCGTAAATAAAACCGCCGGTGGGAAAATCCGGACCGGTGATATGAGGTAACAGGTCTTCTAGCTGTGCCTCCGGGTGGTCTATCAGCGCTATAATGCCGTCAATAACCTCCCCGATGTTATGGGGAGCCATGTTAGTGGCCATCCCCACGGCAATCCCGGAAGAGCCGTTTATGAGCAAATTGGGTAAGCAAGCCGGCAAAACCAGCGGCTCGGTAAGTGAGTCATCAAAGTTAGGGCCAAAATCTACGGTATCCTTGTTGATATCTTTAAGCACATCATCCGAAATTTTAGCTCGCCGGACTTCGGTATATCTCATGGCGGCCGCCGAATCGCCATCTACAGAACCAAAGTTGCCTTGCCCCTGAATCAAAGGATAACGGAGAGAAAAATCCTGAACCATCCGGACGATAGCATCGTAGACAGCCGTATCTCCATGGGGATGATATTTTCCCAGCACCTCGCCCACCACTCTGGCTGCTTTCTTATATGGTTTATTAGGAGAGAGCCCCAACTCGTACATAGCATATAAAATCCGGCGATGCACCGGTTTTAATCCGTCTCGTACATCCGGTATAGCCCGCCCGACAATCACGCTCATCGCGTAATCCAGATACGAACTCTTCATCTCATCTTCTATATTTACTGGAGTATGTCCTGGGACGGTCTGCGGCATAATATCCCCTGTTCTTTATGTGGTCTTAGCGGTCTGCCCTTGGGCATTTATTTAAGTTATGCGCTACCCGGGCTGTCTTGGGACTCGAATATATACTAACTTATTGTGAAAACAAACATTTTATAACAATTTGCAACCAAAACATTACTTATCGGATTAGGACGGCGGCCATGACCTATACCCCGTATCGGCTTGGGCCGCAACTTGGTATTAGCGGGCGCCCGGCCCAATAATAGCGGGTCTGTCCTGTAACATCCTCTGCTGCATCATGCGCTGCTGTTGGGTCCTGAATTCCTCGGAAGATAGCGGTTGTGATCCTTCCTCAGCCTCTAACCCATTTCCATCTCCCAATATAACTTCGGAAAGCTCAGCGCAGCCGACAGCGCTAACACAGACCCCCATTATCAGGGACATTATTAAAATATGCCAGCGGTTACCGCGCTTTAGGTGGTTCTTCATAACCTCCCCCCTTTTTGCCTATCTGATTTGTCATTATTTAGCCCGAATAATTCTTGTATTTAAATAACATCATTAATGTTTACCGTAAATTTATGAATAATCCGGGTTAGCGGATCTACTATCCGGAACCATTTGTTTATCATAAATTAGCGCACCGCCGGTGCGGACTTTGCGCAGTCGGGTCCTCAGACCTGACTGCGGTTTTTTAGGTGGTGGCAGGCTCAGGAAACCTGCCGCTCATTCAGCCTGTCGGGTTTGAGAACCCGACAGCACATAAAAAATTTATGAATAATCCTGGTTAGCGGATCTACTATCCGACAACCATTTTTATCCTAAATTATTCGCCAGACTAAGGTGCGGATATTCCTGAACTTATTGCTCTTAGGGTAGCTGACAAAGGGAGCTTATTATCATTAAAAGTGAGAAAGGTTAAGGTCGGAAGGCATGTATCCCCTGGGGAAGGATATCAATCATGCGCACATACTACTACTGATGGTTTCGCAAAAAGTTTTCTGACTTTCTGCGAGTTCACTTTTATAAATGTTTCGGCTTGTCTCAAGCCGAAACCCAACAGGGAGCCGCCACTCTTAGCGCTTTTGGCTTGAGACAAGCCGACAGATCGGAAATCGAAACCGATGAGTCATTTCCATACGACTACTTAACCTAAGGGAGGATGTTATTATTGTTGATTATCACCATCACCATCACCATTGCCCCCATTTTGCCAATGTCTTCTGAAATCCTCCGCGTGTTTTTCAATCCACTCTTGAGCTGCCTTCCGCGAACCGATATCACAACCGGCTTTTTCACTTTCCAACCAGCGATACTTATTTATTTCTTGCACCTGGAGGAGGATAAGCTCCTCATCGGTCAGCTTTTTCCGGCCCATACCTACCCTTTCTCTATCAAATAATTATAACATAGACTGGAATTTATGAACAAGTAAATTTAAGTAAAGAGTTTTAAATTTAATAGCATAGGAATTTACATTTTATCGGTTTATTAAAACAATAAGATACCACAAACCTATTTTGTGGTGTCAGATTCTCAAATCTGACACCCTCCCCTAATAGCTGTCAGGTCTGAGGACCTGACAGCACAAAAACAGTCGGACAGCAGTGACCACAAATTCTATTTGTGGCGATGAAAAATCCCCCTTAATCCCCCTTTGCCAAAGGGGGAAACAGAAGGTTCGCCTTCCAAAAGGTTCTCCTTCCAAGGAGGGAGACAACAGGTTCCCCCCTTTAATAAAGGGGGGCAGGGGGGATTTAAACCCGCCCGATAGGCGCGCTAAGTTCAAAGTTGCCAATGAAATATAAATGTTCATTTGATTGAACTTGTTAATCAGGCAAACAAAGATATCCTCTATATCCGCAATTCAAGCACACCGGGCTTGTGGGCGATGTTTTACTAAATAGCAGCTTATCCTCCTGTTCTCTTATATTTTGAGCTATAGAGACGATCTGATGTTCTATTTTTTCGAGCTCGACTTGACTAAAAGTTATTTTCATTAATTTAGGTAGCTGAGTAAACATAATTCCGGCAGAGACTACGGGCTCTCCTAATATACGAGAAGCGGCCAAGCAGTAGCAGGCCAATTGAAAATCGTACCGCTCTTGTTCGATCTTCAACTGAAGTTTCCCTTCATCTTCGTCGGGGGCTTCACCGGTTTTGTAATCTATGACAATCCAGGCTTTAGCATCCTGATCATAATAGAGCAGATCAATATATCCCTCCAAGCATACTCCCTCCAAATTTACCCTAAACGGCCGTTCCCGGTAGACATTTCTCCCTGTCCGAGGTAACTTCCGGAACTCAGGGTCAGCTTCCAACCGCTTCAGGTGCTCCAGGATCTCCGCTTTCAGTTTACTTCTTCGGGCACAGGGCGGTATATCCGCCAGCAATTGAACCAGACGTTGATCTATGGCGGCTGTAGGATAACCTTCCTCTAAGAGTTGGTGAATAATTCGGCCGCGCAGTAGCGCTTCCATTCTCTTGGGGGTTTCCTTACCCCCCTGGATGGGAACTTTAGGGTCTATCTCCCCAGGGCCTGCCCGCTCTTCCGGAATACGGAGCCGCTCAGACAGATAAAACTTGAAAGGACAATCTAAATAGTTGGATAAACTGGTGTGGGAGAGAGTAAGCCGCTCAGGTATAAGAGGGGGCTCTAAGGCGGCGGCCACTATCGATTTTGCCTCCGCAAGGTCTGCTTCCCCAAAGTCCTCCTCCCTATAGCTTGCGGAGATGAGTGTTCCCCCTTTTTCTAGGTGGCAACGACCGGTTGTCGGTGTGGAAAGAGATGGAGGTTCACAGGACAATATCTGTTCAACTTCGGGATCATGATCACCGGAACCATGATTTTTGGGAAACCAGGTGACCGGCAAGGCAATCGCTTTACCCGCCGCGGTCTTAAGAGAAGCGTCGCCAGCTTTCTCCGGCGCCTCTATTTCCAGGATATCCAGAATCCAATCGATCCAATATCGGGGCTGCTTCCGGGCAGGGGCATTAGGGTCTACCTGGCCCACCAGACACAGATGATCTTGTGCCCGCGTAGCCGCCACATAAAACAGTCTCCGTTTCTCGGCCAGCCCGGTCTCTTTCTCCTTAGCGGCCATAAGCTTCCTGGCCAAGGTATCTTGGGGGGTGGGATCAGTGGGATGATAGGCTTTTATTCCCAGTTCCACATATTCCCCGGCTGCATCGCTCAAGTTACCTGCCAATACCGATTTTGTGTTGCTTTGAGAGATTAGGGAGGCTAAATCCGGGACAAAAACCAGCGGGAACTCTAATCCCTTAGCCTGGTGGACCGTCATAATCTGGACGGTACTAGGAGCGCCGCCCAGGCTCGGTTCGGCCTCCCCCTCATTCTCATAGGTCTCCTGCTGGAGTAAATAGGCCACCCACTCCGGCAGCCCTTGACCTTTTGCCTCATACCGCCGCGCCATCTCCATCAGCTTTTCCAGGTTACTCAAATTTTGCCGCCGCCGCCGGCCAAAAGACAGGGCGGCGCCGAAGCAAGCGTCTTCCATGATTTTTCGGGTTAGCTCAGCCGGTCCCAGGCGGTCTTTTAAGGCCAGCCAGGATTGCAGATGTCGAAATCCCAAAGCGAGGTTTTCCCAGTCCTGGGGGCTAAAGTCTTCCCCAGAAGGTCGATTTTCACAGAGATGGGAGAGTTTTTGCCATAATCCTGAACCGGGCCGGCAGCTTAAAGTTAACAGGGCGTCGTCGGAGATGCCTACCAATGGAGAGCGAAGCGCTCCGGCCAGCGGTATATCCCGGTTTGGGCTCAGCAGAAACTGCAATACCTGGATTAGGTCTTGAACCTCGCGGCGCTGAAAAAATCCGCGACCGCGACCTACCAGAAATTTTATTCCCTCACGCCTAAGAGCATACTCATATACTTTCAACATGTTACGCTGAAAGAGCAAAATTGCTATCGCCGGCGTCACCGGCTCATAAGCGACCGGGTTGGGATTTGCCGACCGTGGATTGGGGGGACATAGTTTTTCCCAAACTAATGGATAGCGTTCTTTCCCGGCAGTCTGGATCTGTTTTATTTTCTGAGCGATAAGGAGAGCTTCCCTTAGGTAGTCAGCGAGCTTATTCCCCCGGTTACCGGATTTTTCCACCAACAGTAGTTCCACCTTGGACTGCGGAACCTGCCGCTCCCCGGTCTGGGCCTGAGCTCTGGCATCGTAAGACCGATAGTTCTCCCGATAAAACAACCGCTCAAAAAAGGGGTTATAGACCTTAAGCAGCTCTTGCGAGCACCGGAAGTTATGGGACAGTTCCATCTCCCCCTGTAGCCTCCGCTCTTTATGCTCCAGGGGAAGTTGAGTAAAAACAGGCTGCATCTCCTGGGGAAGAGAAAAAGGTTCCCGATGAGTGTTCGCTTTGAGATTAGCCTGGATTAGTTCTCTTTTAGCAGAAGAGAATACCGAGACATCCGCTCCCCGAAAGCCATAGATGGACTGCTTCTCATCACCTACAATAAACAGCTTGTCACCGGCTAAGCCCGCTCCATCCCGGCGATCAGGAGCTTGGGCCAACAGGCGTAAGATCTCCCATTGCAGAGGATCGGTATCCTGAAACTCATCCACCATAATATAGCGGAAGCGGCGCCGGAGTTCCTCCAGGATATGGGACTGAGACTGCAAAAGTCCGGCGGTAATCAGCCCTAAGTCGGTAAAGTCCAATACTCGCAGCTGACGTTTACGTTCCTGAAAAAGGGTGAGACATGTGCGCACCAGAGATGCCAATGCCTGCTTAAGTTCAAATCCTACTTGCTCCAGCTCCAGGTCAATAGAATATTCCTTCTGTTCCTTTTCAGACAGGTTAAGTTCCTGAAAATAGAAACTTTGGTAACGCTCCAAGCGGGCGGTGTATTGTTCGAAAGAGAGCCGGTCCAGGCATTCATGCCAAGCTTTGGGGCTGTTATGTCCGAGTTTTGTCCGCTCCTCAATCAGCATGGTTATGTGGGAGATAATCTGTCCCCTGGACCAGAGCCTGGATAACCGCTCCAGCTCCCAACAGGTTGATTGGGCCGCCAGCCGATCTATTTCATCAGCTACCACCTCTTGAACTAAACCGTTCTGTTCCGGATTATCCAGAATGCCGAATTCCGGGTCTTGTCCGGCTTCATAAGCAAATTCCCTTAAAATCCGGGCGCAAAAAGCATGAAAGGTGGAAATATGATTTTCACCAAAAGTATCAACCAGCTTCTGCCAGTGAGCTGATGAAGGCTGCTTTTCCAGCTGCTGTTCAATTTTTTCCAGAATACGATCTTTAAGCTCGGCGGTGGCTTTTTCAGTAAAAGTTACCACCAAAATACGGGAGATACCCAGATGCGTCTTCTCTAATATACGGAGCAGACGTTCGGTAAGCACCGCGGTTTTGCCTGCCCCCGCACCGGCGGTCAGGCATATATTCCTTCTAAAATCGCAGGCTAACTCCTGATCTAAAGTAAATTTATGTCCCATTGATAATTCAAGCGTATACAAGGAATTTACTGGTTTTCGATGTCCAATAAAACAAGCAGATAAGTTTTCTTTATGTGCTGTCGGGTCCTCAGACCCGACAGCCTGAATGAGTGGCAGGTTTGAGAACCTGCCACCACCTAAAACGGGAATGACATAACTCACCTTACGCAAGGATTGACAATCTACCAAAACCATAAATTATTAACCGCGGAGGACACAGAGAGCGCGGAGGATAAACCAAT
>QIEW01000110.1 GCA_003230535.1 bacterium | reverse complement strand
TTCTAACATTTCCTTGTCCATAATGCACTATTAAACAAGAAAAATATAAATTATTCAACAAAAAAACGCTCTATGCGTAACATGAGTTAATAAGGAAGTTTACGCCTAAGAGTGGATGACTGCCCAAAATTATTGTTGATTTAGATAATCAACAATGCTTACCCGGCTTCAGCTAATGAACCTTTGGGGCGGTTGCGCTGGAGCAGGAATGTAGCCAAATTTTATTCTATGTAATGTGATTTTGTAACCGCCTGCGGGGTTGACTTAGTTGTCAAATTTTATTAAACTCAGGCAATTAGGCTTTAATATGCGGCAGGTTTTGTAGTGGTTTTAGCTGTTTGTAAATTGAGGCTGCTTTATTAAGATGATTAAAAATAAGGTCTTAATGTGCTGAGGGAAATAGTTTGCCAGGTGGCGGTAATTTCGCTAACTAAATTTAAGCGTAGAGGAATTTCCTGGCTCATCCCCTCCCCCCAGGGGAGAGGAAGTAATAGGCGCCCGCACCGAATGTGCGCTAAGTTCAATACTACTGTCACGCCCCTTTTTTTATAGCGGCCTTACCTTATTAAAGTCGAGAGGTGGCTTTGTAAATGTTCCATTTAAGAAATAACCTCTCGTGGCGCAATATTTTGCTTTTTCAAATAGACGCTATTCTAATTTTTGCTTCGGTTTGTTTTGCTTTTTCTTTAGCTGCGGGAGTAGATTTTCAGGGTGTTTGGTCCGCTTGTTGGCAGGAAGCGCTGGTTATTACTTTTTTATGCCAACTAATCTTACTCGTAAGCGAACTTTATGACGCCACTCTTAAGTTAACCAAGTTCGGTGTATTCTTAAAAGTTGCCGTTGCTTTTGGTATAAGCGCCATTATTTTGAAATCTTTTTATTTTCTGTTTCCTCAATTTGAACTGGCACAAAGCTGTTTTGGGTATGCTATGCTCATTTCGGTGTTGGTGGTTGGCGGTTGGAGGATGATTTATGGTTGGCTGGAGTGTCGGGTCTTTACTCCCATAAGAGTGATTATTTACGGCAGTGGCAGTCCCGCCAGAATGATCGCTCAGGAAATGAAAAAATATGGTAATCCAATTTACGAAGTTGTCGGTTTTGCAAACGACGCTCCCGAGCATATTGGCCTCCAGGTTATGGGACATAAAGTAATCTCGGGCTCTAAAGAGTTACTCGATGCAGTCGCCAAGCTTAAGGTTTCCAAAATTGTGGTGGCCATAAACCAGCGCCGGGGGGTTTTCCCATCTAATACCCTGCTGGAATGTAAACTTCGCGGGGTAAAAATAGTAGATCTGCCGGATTTATACGAGAAACTTACCGGTAAAATTCTTATTCGCAACTTGCGTCCTTCGTGGTTTATTTTCTCCTCCGGGTTTAGAAAAAGTCCATTTTATCTGGCGGTAAAGAGGTCATTGGACGTTTTTTTTGCCTCCGTGGGAATGGTATTAACATTTCCTCTTATGCTTATAACAGCAGGGCTGATTGCCTTGGATTCTCCCGGACCAATACTTTTTAAACAAACACGGGCCGGGGAGCATGGCAAAAAGTTTCTGCTGTTAAAATTTCGCTCCATGTATTATGGAGCAGAAGATAAGACCGGTCCGATGTGGGCACAGGAAGACGATAAGCGAATAACCAGAGTAGGAAAGTTTATCCGCAGGTTTCGGGTTGACGAGCTTCCCCAGCTTATCAACGTTCTTGAGGGGGACATGAGTTTTGTGGGCCCTCGACCGGAGCGTCCCTTTTTTATCCAGAAACTCCAGGAATTGGTGCCCTATTATACTCAACGGCTTACCGTGAAACCAGGCATTACCGGTTGGGCGGCGGTTAAGTTCCAATACAGTTCCTCTATTGAAGCCGCCGTAGAGAAGCTTCAGTATGATCTTTATTATATTAAAAATATATCCTTAGCTTTGGATCTGTGGATTGTTTTAAAAACAGTCCAGGTAATGCTTATGGGAAAGGGATCAAGATAAGATCAATAAATATGATTTATAAGTGGAAGGGAGAAATGATATGCGTAAGTATCTTATCTTAAGCTTTGTGATATTGGGCCTCGTGGAGGGGGTAGGTTCTTCGGCGGGAAAGGTGTGGGCGGAAAGTGACTATATCATTGGGGTTGGTGATAAGATTAATATTTCCGTTTGGGGAAATAAGGACCTAAATTCTAACGTAGTGGTCCGGCCCGACGGAAAAATTTCTTTCCATTTAATTGGCGAGGTAAGGGCTCTGGGGCTTACACCGTTGCAACTCCGGGCGCTAGTTACCAAAAAGCTGGCGGAATTTATAAATAACCCGGAGGTTACTATTACGCTTACCGGGATGAGAAGTTTTGTGGTCTATATTTACGGAAATGTGCCCAAAGCAGGTCAGATGGCCCTTAGAGGAAATACTAATCTGCTGCAATTTTTTTCAATCTTAGGTCCCCTGCCAGGCAAAGTTGATCTTAAGACCAGTTTTCTGGTGAGAGGAAACAAAACGGAAGAGGTTAGTTTTTATCAGTTGCTCAAGGAAGGAGATCTAAGCCAAAACATCTACCTTAAACCCGGGGATACCTTGTTTTTCAAGGAAAAGCCACCGAAGCCAAAGGTTGTAGAAGTAAAAAAGCCGGTGAAGAAAAAGGATTTGTTTAAAAATAAAATCAGGATTTTGGGTGAAGTAAGAAAACAAGGCATCTACGAATATAAAGAAGGAATGACTATTCTGGATGCTATTTTGACGGCGGGAAGTTTCACTCTTTATGCCAGACCCAGCGGGACAATAGTAAGCCGGCGGGTGGGTGATCGAATAGAGGAGATCAGAATAGATATGGATGCCGTGCGGGAGGGCGCGATCGACAAAAACATCCCGCTCAAACCTGGGGATTTGATATCTATTCCGGCAAGTGTATTTTAAAGATTTATTTTCCTTGCAAGATTGCAGTATATACTTGGGAGGTGTAAAGTTAAAGGCCAGGCCAAATGACATTTCCGCAAAAATGGAGGAGAAATCTGCGCGGATTTTGGGGGGTGGTTGGAGGATGCTTACTTCTGATGGGGTTTGTTGTCAAAGAGGCTGAGGCACAATCCAAATGGCAGCCATCTTTCTCCTTTTATGAGCAATATACAGACAACATAGATTTAACCGCCGAGGAAACGGTGGGAGCGTGGAAGACTGTGGTTAACCCTGCGGTTACTTATCTTCTGCCGTCTCTTCGCCGTACTGTCAGGGTTGATATGAATTTAAAGCTGGACTATCGTCTACGGGACGACGGGTATGAAGATACTCTGTACTGGCTTGGAGTCTGGGTATATTTGGGGCGTCAATACTCTCCCAGAACCAGTTATGAGATAAGTTCCAGCTACGATATTACCTATACCTCTGAGGATGTTAATACCCCCTATGTGGACGTCGTCGATGACTTGACCAGGGCGGATGTGTTTGCACTTAGGCCGTCTATAAGTCATAAATTAGGCAAGAACACTGATTTAAAATTTGGGTTATCTTATGAGATGGTAACTTACAATGATCCCAATAATCCGAGCGCGGATGAGATAGGCGGGAGCGTCTATCTGGAACAAAAAATAGGTCCCCGAATTACTATCGGGACTGGGTTGTCATATGCAGTAAGAACGGTCGATAATGATACCGGATTTACGGAATATGAAATTCCTTTAGGGATTAAACTGGATCTCACTCATATCCAATTGAAGTTAGGCGGGAGTTATTTATATAGAGATTATGACAGTGGATTTAGTCAGATTAATGAGGAGGGGAATGAAGATCAATATAGTAGCGAGGGCAATTTTCTGTTTGGGTTTAGTCTGGAACTGGGAGGACAAATACTTAGGCTCAGAGCAACTATGCTGGAGTTAAAGTTTATTAACAGTTTCCATGACGATCTTTTTGGACGTCCATATCAGAACCAAGAGCTAAAGCTGGCATTGTATCATGCTTACAAAAAATTTGATTTCTATACTGATTTGAGGTATGGGATTAATACTTATGTTCAGAGCGACGATAAGCATACTTATTGGGGACCTAATGTAAGCTTAAAGTGGCGCCTCACTGAAAAGCAGTCGATTGACTTTACGCTGGCTTATACAGATTATGAATTTGAGCGAAGTTCGGATACCTCTGCACACCAAGTCATTAACGGTGTGATAGATTATAACCATAATATCTACTACTGGCTATATACAGGTTTAAGTTATGGTCACAGAGAGAGTTCCAGTAATGAGGATGTGGGTAATTATTCGGAAAACCTCTATGGCTGGTTTTTGAGAGCTAATTGGTAATCCGGCGCTTTTTGTGAAGCAGGTTATGGCGATATATAACCCGCCAAATTAAGCCCTTAGTTTGCCGAATCCCTCACGGCTTGGAAATTGTGGTGATCGGGGGTATTATTTGTTATGGGATTGTTTTACAGGCAGGCGAGCAAAGAGATAATTTTAAATAAATAATACGGTATATGCACGAGGAAAAACGAGAGTTTAGAGATTATTTACAGATTTTAATCAAGCGTAAGTGGTGGTTTTTATTGCCATTCCTGTCCGTATTGTCTTTAGCGCTTATTTTTGTCCTATTGTTGCCCAAGGTCTACCGTTCAGGGGCTACCATCCTGGTGCGGAAAAGGGGTTCCGACCCTGTAAAAGACATTCTGGGCAGCAGTCCCGCCATGACCAAAAATCATTTTAACACTATTCGAGCTGTAGTATCCAGTCACAGCCGAATTAAGGAAATACTTAAGAAGATAGGTGTGGACACCAAAAACCTTGACCCACTTAAACTTAGTGGAATTATCAATAGAATTAAACGTGGGTTACGTATATTAAGGCAGGGAACCAATATATTTTACATATCATTTAGAAGTGTTGATCCCAACGAGGCCATGCAGATAGTTAATGCTGTCTGTGGATTCTTTGTGGAAGAGGAAGCGAAAACGTTATATAAATCTTCCGATAGATCCTATATGCTTTTAAATGAGCTGGTAGAGTATTATGAGAAGAGAGTATCGGAAGCTCGAACTATGCTTACCAAATTCCGAATAGAGAATAAGGGGCAGATGCCGGCATCGCTGGATGTTAATTTTGCAAAACTAGAACAGAGTCAGATAAAGCAGGCTAAGCTTGAATTAAAGCTAAAAGAAGCTTATATTAAAAAACAAAACATAAAGAAACAACTTCTTGATGGAGCCAACATTTCTCTGGAAGCTATTTTAAACCAGGCGGAACTTTCTCCTTTAGAGGAAGATTTGAAGCGGGTTTTATCTGGACTAGAGGATCTTTTGGTCTTATATACTGAGAAACATCCCCTGGTAGTTAAATCGAGGGCGGAGATAGAAACGGTCAAACGTAAGTTGGTCGAATCTTATAAAACAGAGGGGATTGGCTCGTCAGTGGAAGAGGAAGTGAATGTACAAAAAGTACAGCTCAGCCCGGTCTATATGAGGCTGCGGAAACAACAGGAAAAAAATGAACAGACAATAAGAGCCTTGAAAGCTCAGAAGGAAACCGTTGAAACTGAGATCGCCAATCATGAACTAAAACTGGAGAACATCCCTCAAAGCGAAAAAGAATTTGCTATGCTTCAACGTGATTTTAATGTAAATCAAAATATTTATCAGAACTTGCTTGATCGGCTTGAAGGAGCCAGGGTGGAGAAGGAATTTGATTTGATGGAGAAGGGCTACAAGTTTGAACTTATTTCACCGGCTGAACTTCCGCAGCAGCCTATTTCTCCTAATTCAGCCAAAAATATGATTGTCGGTTCGTTATTAGGCTTTCTTATTGGAGTGACGTTAGCTTTTTGGGCTGAGCATTCCGATCATTCTCTTCGGGACGTAAAAGACGCTCAAACAGCATTAAAATTACCGGTGTTAGCAGCGGTGCCTACAGTTTTAACCGAGGTGGAGGTAATCCGGCGTAACCGGTTGAACATGTTTGTGTTTGTGGTTGGCGGTTTCTATGTTATTTTCCTGGGATTGCTTATTATCAGGGAGGTGCTGTTTACTTATGCGCCTCAGCTTATGTTTATCAAGACGTACAAAGATGTAGTTTATAGATTAATGGATTTAGTAGGGATGATATAATATTATGAGCAGAATAGAACAAGCATTAGCAAAAGCGGCTCAAGAACGACGGGCCGCGCAAGATCCGTCATTTCCCAAAGAGCCGTTTAAGGTACTCTATCCAAATGAGTGGGGGGATATTGACCAGCGCATCATAGCGCTTTTTTCCAGCAATTCTGAAGCTGCGGAGCAATATCGACGTCTTCGCACCCAAATTATGCGGGCCAAAAAGCTATATTCCCATAACGTATTTATGGTTACCAGCGCCCTTCCCGGAGAAGGGAAAACGGTTACCTCTATTAGTTTAGCTCTTACGATTGCCCAGGGTTTAAATTGTACGGTATTGTTAATTGATGCTGATCTTCGTAGACCTACCATTCATAGATTCCTGAACATAAAAGCAGAAAAAGGCTTGAGTGATTATTTATCAGGGCAGAGACCTGTGGAAGAGATCTTAGTTAAAACTAAAATCAACAAGCTGACCGTAATACCAGCGGGGCCTCTGCCACATAACCCAGCGGAACTTGTCTCGTCAGACGAAATGGAAACTTTGATCTCCGAGGTTAAGAACCGCTACCAAAATCGTATAATCCTGTTTGATTGCCCGCCTGTTCTTTCACTTTCTGATAGTGTAATTCTCAGCCAAAAGGTAGATGGAGTAATTATGGTGGTACATGTCTCGAAAACTCCACGGGAAGCAGTCATTGACGCTCTGAGCAATTTTACTGAAGCTAACGTCATGGGAATAGTTATGAATCATTTTAATAACCCCTCTCGTTACTATAGACGTTACCGTTACAATAAACGTTATCCAAGCTATCATTCTTATTATGGCAGCGGCGGCTATTATGGTTATGACCGCAACTATCGTTAATTAACGCAGGTTAGCCAACTACGGTAACTAAAGCGCCTCCTTTGATAACTAATATGGTTAACTTTATAAATCGTCACCGTTTTTTCAAAATCTTAACTTAATTTTGTTAAAGTGGGGCAAGTCTGCCTTCTTTCAAAAAAAAAGTCCCCTCAAGAATTAATTTCTTATGAATTATCCGGGCAATCCAGGTGAGGCGAGGGGAGTTGCTTTGTCGGTACTGGTAGGGGTAGAGACCCGTGGAGCATACGTCGGTCCCTTACTTGATGCAGCAGCCAATCAGCAGAGACTTTCCCCTCAAAACCGGGCTTTGGCTACGGAACTGGTCTATGGTGTTCTGCGGCGCCGGAACAAACTGGATTGGTTAATCCAACAGCAACTCCGGCGACCGTCAGCCAAGGTCACGGCCTGGGTAAGAAATATTCTGCTCCTAGGGGCTTATCAGCTGCTTCACCTCTCCCAGGTACCTCCGTATGCCGCGGTATCAGAGGCGGTGAAGTTGGCCTCACGGTTTGGCTATCCCGGGTCGCCGGGTTTTGTAAACGCCGTTTTGCATAAAATAAAAGGGTTGCGAGGCAAACCTAGTCCTGTTCCCAAAGGGGACTTTATTCGTTATCTGGCAGTGGAATATTCTCATCCGGAATGGCTGGTTGCAAAATGGATAAGGCGTTTCGGGGAGAAAGAAGCTGAGCGTATCTGCCAGGCTAATCAGGAGCATCCACAACTTACTATTAGAGTAAACACCCTGAAGGCGAACCGGCAGGAGGTTTACGAACAGCTAACTAATGAAGGGTGGGAGCCGCACAAGCTTGATAGTTTGACTGAGGCGCTAAGGCTTTCCGGAGCTAAAAATTTTGCCGCCGGCCGCCTTTATGGGCAGGGGCTGGTTGAAGTGCAGAGTGTGGCTTCAATGTTGGCGGGAAAAGTCTTAAGTCCTCGTCCTGGGGAAAAGGTCTTGGATGTCTGCGCCGGTCGCGGCGGTAAAACCGGACATCTGGCCCAGCTGATGGAAAATAAGGGGCTGCTTTTGGCAATGGATCATCACCGCAGGAAACTCGAGCAGCTTCAAAGATCATCTTGCAGGCTGGGGGTAAATATCGTCCATTCGGCAGCTATAGATGCAGCGGCTGAGATGGGATTGAAAATTAAATTTGACCGGATACTGGTAGATGCTCCCTGTTCATCTCTGGGGCTGCTGGCCCGGCATCCGGAGATCCGCTACCGGCAAACACCGGAGGAACTCCCCCGACTTAAGGCGCTCCAGCGGGGTATCCTGGAAAATGCGGCAAACAGGTTGCGGTTTGGCGGGGTATTGGTTTATAGCACATGCAGCTTTGAGCCGGAGGAGACCGAGAAGGTAATCGGGCCGTTCCTGGAGGCACATCCGGAGCTTAAGCCGGAAGATTTAGGGGCATACCTCCCCCCATCCTGGGCAGGCCACGCCGGAACTTTTGGCCTCCGACTATTTCCCTGTCAGCAGAATCCTGACGGTTTTTTTATTTCAAGGCTGCGGTCAACTAAACAGATGCAATGATAACTATGCGCACTTAACTGGAACGTATAGGAACTTCCTTTTTTTGTTCAAACAAAACAAGCAGATAGATAAGTTTTTATGTGCTGTCGGGTTCTCAAACCCGACAGGCTGAATGGGTGGCAGGTTTGAGAACCTGCCACCACCTAAAAAGTCCGCACCGATAGGTACGCTAAGTTCCGATACCTATAACCTAAAAGTAGAAACATGAGCAGAAAAATAAAGTTAGCGCCTTCTTTGTTGTCGGCGAATTTTGCGCAGTTGGCGGAGGAGGTGAAAAAAGTGGAAGAGGCCGGGGCGGATTGGCTGCACGTGGATGTGATGGACGGCCATTTTGTGCCTAATCTCACTATCGGGCCCTTGGTGGTAAAGGCGTTACGGAAGGTGACCGGGATGCCCCTGGATACGCATCTCATGATAGAATATCCCGATCAGTTGCTACCGGATTTTATCGCTGCCGGAAGCGCCGTTATTACCGTTCACGCGGAGGCTTGCCGCCATCTGCACCG
>QIEW01000395.1 GCA_003230535.1 bacterium | reverse complement strand
CGTTCGCCATCGGCCCTGAGGAATTGAAACATACCGGCACCCCCCTGGGCACCATTATGAATTATCCCAGAATTACCCCGGTCTGGTTCAGGAGCACCTGGGATATATATTCCCGCTGCGATTTAGTCTTGACTAACAAGAAAGACCTGAACAGGAGAATATACATAAATGGATCCACTGAGGCGGAAATGCTGCGCTACCAAGACGACCTTACCGCCCATGAAATTTATAAAAAGGATCTGACCTTCAATTCCTATAAATTCAACAGTAATGATAAGGTATTGATCCTCGGTTCGGGCGGCGGGCGCGATGTGCGGCTGGCGCTGTTGGCGGGGGCCGGTCAGATAACCGCGGTGGAGATTAACCGGGGAGTAATTAATATGGTCATGGAGGAGAAGGAGTATCACGGGGACATCTATGGCCAAGAGAATGTAAGACTGGTGGTAGAGGATGCCCGCACGTTCATCATGCAGGATGAGAACAGCTATGATCGCATCGTCCTGCCCCTGGCCCATAGTTTTGCTTTCTCCGATTTAAGCAGCATTGCCCAATTGGAAAGCTACCTCTATACAAGAGAAGCCTTCCGGGAGTACTTTGAGCACCTCAAGGAGGAAGGCACCCTCACCATCTTTGTAGATTACCCGGAACTGGCGCAAAAATTTATCCTCACCGCCCTGGATTACTTCCAGGATATGGAGTTGCCTCCCCTTCCGGCCATGAGAAATATAGTCGCCCTGGGCACCAATTATTGGTCCGGCTACGCCTATTCCATCATCATTAAGAAGACCCCGTTCAGACAGAGAGATGTTGATAAGATAATCTCCAGGATTGGGGAAATTAATGTAAAGGCGCTGCATCTGCCTTATTATTACGGCAACAACGATATCTCCCGTATGGCCCAGGGGAAACTGACCCCCGAGGAATATATCGCCAAAAGCTCCTATTATCTGGCCCCTTCGACCGACAATAATCCCTTTTTCCTGGAAGTGGCTATGAATTACCGCTATAAGTTAATTATACTGATTGCGGGCATGGGGATTTTACTATTATTGGTAATCATCGCCTGCCTGGTTTCGGTAACTGCCGGATTAAAAGGTAATCCAGCCGAAAAACAGATCGGCTCTCTTAAATATTTCATTTCCTACTTTATCATTATCGGCATTTGCTTCATGCTGGTGGAGATTGCGTTAACCAAACGGTTCTCCTTTTATTTGGGATATCCGCATCTTAATCTGGCGGTAATTTTATCCTCTCTTCTGGTGGGGTGCGGGTTAGGGGCCCTCTTCTCGAGCGCTTTTAAAGATAAACTCCCTCGCCGGCTCTCATCGGTTTCCGTAATCCTCGGCCTGCTCCTAATCGGAACTCAACTCAGCCTTACCCCCTTCATTGAACATACAGTAAGCTTCAGCTTGCCCGTCAGATCCGTCTTGCTGGCAATTTATCTGCTGCCGTCGGCTTTTTTCTTAGGTATGCCTTTCCCGTTAGGCTTAAGATTACTCAAGGACAAATGGGGAGAGGATATCTCCTGGTTCTGGGGGATTAATGGTATCTCCACCGTGATCGGCTCGGTATTGTCGGTGGTACTGGCGATGGTTTGGGGGTTCAATATGGTTTTCTATAGCGCCGCCATAGGATACCTGGGCCTGGCGATTATCAGTCAGCGGCTTACCTAACCCCAACGTAGCGCGATGGAGGCGGTCGGCCCTTTAGGAATAATATAACGTGCCAATTTGGTATCACCCGGCTAATATAGTAACTCATGTTGCGCAAATTAAAATACCGACCCCTGGAAAGGTGATTTTAACCGCAGAGAACGCAGAGGTCACAGAGAGTAGGTCATTTTGCAACTCATTGAAAAACAATTAATTTAAATGTATAGGAATTTCCTTTTTTTGATCCAATAAAACAAACAGATAAGTTTTTATGTGCTGCCTTGGTTCTCAAACCCGACAGGCTGAATGAGTGGCAGGTTTACTGAACCTGCCACCACCTAAAAAGTCCGCACCGTCAGGTGCGCTAATTTATCCTCTGCGCTCTCTGTGTCCTCCGCGGTTAATAATTTATGGTTTTTGTAGATCGTCAATCCTTGCGTAAGGTGACATAGTAATAGGTTTATTATAAATGTGCGGTATTTGCGGTCAGATCAACTATACCAGTAAGGCCCCTGTCTCCCTGAAAATGCTTGCCCGGATGTGTGAGGTGATGAGCTATCGGGGGCCGGATGACGAGGGATACTTCCAGGATAACTGGGCGGGGTTGGGGCACCGGCGGCTGTCTATCATAGACATTGAAGGCGGCCATCAACCGATGGCCAACGAAGACGGATCATGTTGGCTGGTGTTCAATGGAGAGATCTATAACTTCCCTGAGATAAGGGCGCGCCTGGAGAAGTCCGGTCACCGCTTTCAGACCCGCTCGGATACCGAGGCGGTCTTGCATCTCTACGAGGAACGGGGGGCGGAGTGCGTCACAGAGCTGCGGGGGATGTTTGCCTTTGCCCTGTGGGACAAGCAAAAGCGCCGGCTCCTGCTGGCCCGAGATCGGTTAGGCCAAAAACCGCTGGTTTATACTGTTACTCCGGACGGCCTAGCGTTCGCCTCTGAGATTAAGGCCCTCCTGCAAAACCCTTGTATACCCAGAGAACCTAATCTGGAAGCGCTGCATTATTACTTGACATATCAATATATCCCCTCCCCCCATACGGCATTCTCCGGAATTTACAAACTACCGCCCGCTCATATTCTTATTTACGAGGCTGGGGAAGTAACCGTCCAACGCTACTGGAAGCTGGAGTTTGTTTACCAAAAGATGAGCGTAGAGGAGTATAAGCAGGGGATTTTGGACCACCTAATGGAGGCTACCAAAATCAGGCTGATGAGTGAGGTGCCTTTGGGGGCTTTTATCAGCGGCGGCATCGATTCCTCGGCGGTGGTGGCTGCCATGAACCAGATTAATTCCAAGCCGGTCAAGACGTTTGCGGTGGGGTTTGAAGAGGGCGACTTTAACGAGTTGCCTTACGCCCGCATAATTGCCGAGCGCTTCCATACCGAGCACCATGAATATATGGTAAAACCTAACGCCCTGGAAGTGCTGCCGAAACTGGTGTGGTATTATAATGAGCCTTTCGCCGATCCTTCCGCCCTCCCCACCTACTATGTATCCCAACTGGCTCGCCGGGAGGTGACTGTGGCCCTGGTCGGCGACGGCGGGGATGAGGCTTTCGCCGGTTATCAGCGCTACCTGGCCGACAAACTCGCGGCTTATTATCAGCGGCTGCCCCGTATATTGAGGGAGCAGCTCATCGAAAGAGTGGCGGCTATGATCCCTAAACAACTCCCGGAAGGCAGTTTTTTGAGCAAAGTCCGGCGTAATCTGGAAGCTTTTTCGGAGCCATACCATAAGCGTTATTTACGGCTGATCTGCTCCTTCGGTAAACAGGAGCGGGAAACCTTCTATTCGGAGGAGTTTTGGAATCAAGTGAAACGTACAGATCCAGAGGGATTTTTAAAGGAACTAAAGAGTTCCGCCCCGGCTCCGGATTTTCTGGGACAAGCCCTGTGGGTGGATATAATGTCTTATCTTCCCGATGACCTGCTGGTGAAGGTGGATATCGCCAGCATGAGTAACTCCTTGGAAACACGCTCCCCTTTCCTGGATCATAAGTTCATGGAGTTTGCCGCTACCATACCGGGGGAGTTGAAGCTAAAGGGGTCAACCGGTAAATATATCTTCAGGCAGGCGCTGGCGGGGCTCCTTCCTCCCCAGATACTGCACCGTAAAAAGGCCGGGTTCTCAGTCCCCGTCTCAGCCTGGTTCCGGGGGGAGCTGAAGGAGTTCGCCTACCGGATTCTCCTGGACAAACAAACTTTAGCCCGGGGGTATTTTAGACCCAACAGCCTGAAGAACATGCTTGAGGAGCATGTTTCCGGTTACCGGGACCACGGTCAGCGGCTGTGGGCCTTAATTTGGCTGGAACTCTGGCACCGGAGCTTCATTGACCGCCTGGGTGAATATCACGGCTAGTACAACGTTTCGTAAGTTTTTAGGTTTGTCCTGTATTACTTTCTCATGTTACGCAAATTAAAATACCGACCTTGGAAAGGTGATTTTAACCGCAGAGAACGCAGAGGCCACAGAGAGTAATACTTTCGCAACTCATTGAAAAACAATTAATTTAAACGTATAGGAATTCCCTTTTTTAGGTCCAATAAAACAAACAAATAAGTTTTTATGTGCTGTCGGGTTCTCAAACCCGACAGGCTGAATGAGTGGCAGGTTTGAGAACCTGCCACCACCTAAAAAGTCCGCACCGAAGGTGCGCTAAGTTCTCCTCTGCGCTCTCTGTGTCCTCCGCGGTTAATAATTTATGGTTTTTGTAGATCGTCAATCCTTGCGTAAGGTGACTTACTTTGTCATTCCTGATCGGCTAGGGCGCCGTAGCCCAGCGAAAGCTGGTGTCTGATGTAGCTTCCGGCTTGATAAAAACCGAAATATTAACAAATCTGACATCACGGAAAGTCTGCACCGAAGATGTGCTAAGTTCATATTTTATTTAACTGGTTATTCATAAATCCACGGCAAACATTGATGATGTTATTTGAATACAGCTAGTTACAAAATAACTGTCAAAAAACAAAATGCCTCATACAAATCACCGAAAACTCCCGCTATGGAAGCGACCAACGGGAGCATATTATAAATCCCGAATTATTCGGGTTAAAAGCCGGCTTTAAATTTGACAACTTTCTTAAATTCTTATATATTTTAGGAAGGGTGGTGCATGTAAATTCTGTTCCCCACCAGCACATTAATGGTTATGAGGAGGAGATCTATGTCTGAAGAGGAAAGGATGAAAGAATACTTGCTACAACATGACGATGAATTCCGCCGGTTGGATGAAAAGCACAAAAAATATGATAAAGATTTGCGCGAAATAGCCGATTCTCTTTTTCTTACACCGGATCAGGAGCGCGGAAAAATTAAACTCAAGAAGATGAAACTCCTGGTCAAGGATCAGATGCAAGAAATTATTGACAGCTACTGCAAGACAATAAAAACATAACAAAAATCCCCTTTATTGTAATAATGCCTATCCACAAAATAACCGAAGGTCCTGATAGAGCCCCTCAAAGGGCTCTTCTTTATGCTACCGGAATAAGCCGGCGCCAACTATCCCAGCCCTTTATCGGAATTGCCTCCAGTTTCTCCGACCTGGTCCCCGGTCATATCGGAATGCGGGATCTGGAGCGTTTTTGTGAGCGGGGGGTATCTTCAGGGGGTGGAACCCCTTTCCTGTTCGGTATCCCGGCCATTTGTGACGGGATTGCCATGGGCCATAGCGGGATGCACTACTCCCTTCCCCTCCGGGAGCTGATTGCCGACAGCATAGAGGCGGTAACTCTTGCACATGCCTTAGACGGGCTGATCCTGCTTACCAATTGCGATAAGATAACGCCGGGGATGCTGATGGCTGCGGCGCGGCTGGATATTCCCGCCGTGGTGGTTACCGCGGGCCCGATGCTTTCAGGGCGTGCTTTTGGCCGGAGGCTGTCGCTGGTGCGGGATACTTTTGAGGCGGTGGGGCGCTATAAGGCCGGCAAGATCAGCGCCGAGGAGTTGGGATGCCTTGAGGAGGAGGCCTGCCCCGGAGCGGGAGCCTGCCAAGGGTTATATACGGCTAACACCATGGCCTGTGTCACCGAAGCGCTGGGGATGTCACTGCCTGGCTGCGCCACCGCTTTGGCCGTCTCAGCTAAAAAACGCAGAATAGCTTATGAGAGTGGCCGGAGAGTGGTGGAGTTGGTCAAACAAGAAATCACCCCGAAAAAGATTATGACCAGGGTCTCCTTTGAACATGCAATTCTGGTGGATATGGCTTTGGGCGGTTCCACCAACACCGTGCTCCATATCCCGGCCATCGCCAATGAAGCCGGTATACAATTGTCCCTGGAGTTGTTTGATCAGCTAAGTCGCCGCACCCCGCATATTACCCATCTTCTTCCGGCCGGCGATTATTTTATGGAGGATTTAGACGCTGCCGGCGGCGTGCCGGCAGTGCTTTCCCGCTTGTCGGGGCTCCTGCGCCCTAATCCCACAGTTTCAGGGGCGGATATTACTGAGATTGCCGCCGAAGCCAGCGTATTAGACGAGGAGGTTATCAGGACACTTGAAAGAGCCTACCATCCAGAAGGCGGAATTGCTGTTCTGAAAGGTAATTTGGCTCCGGATGGAGCGGTGGTAAAACAATCGGCGGTCAAGGAACAGGCGCTTAAATTTACCGGGCGGGCGCGCGTTTTTGATTCGGAAGATCAGGCGATGCAGGCCATCTTAGGCGGTCGGATCACATCCGGCGAGGTAGTGGTTATCCGCTATGAGGGGCCCAAAGGCGGGCCTGGTATGCGGGAGATGTTAGCCCCGACTTCGGCGCTGATTGGTATGGGGCTGGGGGATGTGGTGGCCTTGATTACCGACGGTCGTTTCTCAGGGGGGACAAAGGGGCCTTGTATCGGCCATATCTCACCGGAAGCTGCCGAAGGCGGGCTGATTGCGCTGGTGGCCGAGGGAGATACCATCAGCATAGATATACCTCAGCGCAAGTTGGAGTTGAAGGTGCCGGAGGTGGATTTGGAACTCCGCCGCCAATCCTGGCAGCCGCCGGAACCTAAGATCAAAACCGGATATCTTGCCCGCTATGCCAAGCTGGTAACCTCTGCCAGCACCGGCGCCGTGTTTAGCCGGTAAATTCCTTCCTCCCCCCTCGTATCTGTATGTATTGATTGCAAATTATTCTGAACAAATAATGATGATTTCTCTTCTGTTTGATATTTAGTTTCTAAAGAACTGCTGCATCCATATTTCTATACAGATGGCATTCCATATTTCCATTCCATGATTTCCCTGTCCCTGACAATATTTGGAAAAAATTTCCTTGATACGCTTGGCATTCAGGATGTGCCGGCTCATTGGCAGTTCATGGAGCAAGTCTCCCGCCTCCTTCTTTATCTCCCCGCGAAACCACAAGTCAAAAGGGGTAGTGAACCCTTTCTTGTCTTTACGTTCCATGATTTGGGAGGGGAGTATTCCAGATAGGCTTTTGCGCATCAGGTACTTAGTCTGGCTCCCTCGAATTTTGTAATTGTAGGGTAAGTTCATCACAAATTCCACCAGCCGATAATCTAGAAAGGGAAGGCGGCTCTCTACTGAAAACGCCATACTGTTTTTGTCTTCATAACGTAACATGGCCGGTAGAGACCTCAGGGAGTGAGTAAGGTGGAGTATGTTATCCAGCGGATTGGAGAACAAAATTTGCGGTCTGACATCCTCCAACTCTCGACCATATGTTTCTATGATATCCTGTTCCAGGATCGGGCAGTCCCGGTCGGAAGGTCCCCTGATGGAGGCATAAGATTTTGCTTGTGAATGAGGTAAAAACATAGAAATTTGGTTTGCCAATATCCTCTTTAGATATGAAAAAACGGGTATCCCTTTTAAGGATGACCTGTTATATCGAAGCAAGAACGCCATGATCTCCCAGGCATAGACCCCCGTCCGTAACAGCCGCCAGGGATTATATCCCGCTTCTTGTAGGGAAGCGGTTAAAAAGTAAGGGAAATAATAGACGTAGCCGCCTAATAATTCATCTCCGCCCTGTCCATCCAGCACTACCCTGACATGCCGGCCGATTTCCTCGAATAATTTCCATTGAGAAAACACGCCAGGATTATAGAAAGGTTCATCCATGTGCCAGATCAGTTTGGGCAGATCAGCCCAAAATTCCTTGCTGGTGGGATATACCAGATGTTCCCTGGCATTGATGTCACGGTTCATAATCCTTGCAAATTCCAACTCGCTGAAGTCAGGCAGATCGTAAATCATGGAAAAGGTGTTGAGACCCTTAGGGTGATGCTTGGCAGCATAATGGGCCACGGAGCTGGAATCCAGACCCCCGGAAAGGCAGGTTCCTACCTCCACATCCGATCTAAGCCGCAATCTCACCGCATCTTCGAATATCTCCCTAAATTTGTTCGCGGCCGCCTCTTCGCTATAATCCAAATCCTGCCGCTCAAGTTCCCAATACTTTTCCAAAGAGAGCTTACCGTCTTCCACCACCAGACAATGTCCCGGCATAAGCTGTTCTACGCCTTGGAAAAACGTTTGTGGCCGCCAGTCCACTTCTCCATGCACCACATAACGATGGAGTATGGGATGGTATATCTGCGGCGATGAGGGCATTGCTTCCAGCACCGCCTTTATCTCGGAAGCAAATATGAATTTTCGGCCATCGAAATAATAGTAGAAAGGTTTTATCCCGAAACGGTCCCGGGAGCAAAACAATTTCTGTGATCTGGCATCCCAAATGGCGAAAGCCCACATTCCGTTTAGATACCGGCAGCAGTTCATCCCCCATTTCAGATAGGCATACAGCAGCACTTCGGTATCAGACCGGGAGCGGAACCGATACCCATCAGCCTCCAGCTGCGTCCTAAGTTCCAGGTAATTGTAAATTTCGCCGTTATAAGTTATCCATACTTGCCGCTGGGCATCTGTCATCGGTTGATGCCCCAGGGAGGAGAGATCCAAGATAGAAAGCCGCCGGTGTCCGAACCCTAAAACAATATCAGGATGTCCGGCCAACTCTTCAGGATTGCGGGTTACTAT
>QIEW01000097.1 GCA_003230535.1 bacterium | reverse complement strand
TTATTCATAAATCCACGGCAAACATGGATGATGTTATTTAAATACAGCTAGTTATAAAATAACGGTCAAAAAACAAAATTTTCATACAAATCACTGAAAACTCCCGCTGTGGAAGCGACCAACGGGAGCGTGTTATAAATCCCGAATTATTCGGGTTAGAAGTAATCACTGTCTCCCATGGTAAAATACCAATTACCGGGGCAAGAGAGATACTTAATCGGAGCTGTCTCCTCATTTATAGGGCGGCACATCAGGTCATGGGGAGTTTCTTTGAAAGTGAAACCAAATTCTCTAAATACTTTCACATGCGATACATGTTCCAGCAACCACGCCGCCGCTACTTCCACCCCCCGGCTGTAAAAATACTCCAACACCCCCGCCAGTATGGCGCGCATTCCCTCCCGATCCCGAGGATCTATCACCAAGTCAACAATTCGCCCCCGACACACATCGGTGTTATTTATAACACATATCGCATATCCCCGCAATTCTCCATCCGCACCCTCCAGAGCCAAGGTCGTATATTTTTCCTGGGGGTGAAGATTATAGCGCCAGTTCAGATATTTGACATCTCGGATGATCATGACCCCATAATTATCCGCCACCCTGTTAAAAAGCCGCTCGAAGCGGTCATCAAAATTATCCGCCTGCACTACCGCAAGCTTCACTTTATGTATTTCCCTAAGCCAGTCCCAGCCTCTGATCAATTCTTTGCCAATCCATCCCAGGGGCTGGGATAAGAAAGGGAGTTTTAATTTTCGGGCTATATAGGGTGTAGGGTTAAGCGCCTTAACCAGCCGTCTGACAGGTGAAACTCCCTTAAAACCCAACCGCTGAGTAAATATCTTGTAAGTTAGCTTGATCGAAATGGCATATTCAAAATGTTTTCCTCTGTCTATATTAAACGCGTGGGCCAACTTTTCCAACCGAAAAAAGGGGGTTCCTCTCTGATAAGCAGGCGCAACTACAATATCACAGCCCTGTGCGGCTAACAGATCCTTTCCCTTAACGCGTATCCAAACGGGAATTGACCCTATTTCTCCGATAATCTTCTCCGTATCCTGGTCCACTGCAACATACATGCCCGGCTCCCCGGCAGGGTTCTGATAATATTTCCAATGCCAATACTCAGGTGACTTATAAACATTGAACACACTCTGGTATAGTTCGGTCAGCTTCGGCCCATCTCCCGGCTGAACCAGGCGATACTTTAGCTTTGGACGACGCTTAGCCCCGGCCGCAGTAGTCATGGAGCTGCTCCTATCATTTTGTCTCCCGATATATCAAGACTACCCCTTTTGCCGGGCCGTCAATCCACCTTAGGGACTTAGAAGATATTAAAATATCACATACAATTTCAGGGTTTGTATTTTTTTGTCATTGCGAGACGTAGCCGAAGCAATCCCATCACGGACTCGAACTTCAGGATCGCTTCGCTCCCTCCGGTCGCTCGCAATGACTACAAACGGTATAATGGTACCAGTGATTAACCAGAACACTAAAGAATGACAAACGCCAAAGCTCAAATGTCAAAAAATAGGTTCTTCAGACTTCTCCGTTCAGTTCCCCTATTTTTCAAAGAGAGGTTAATACTACAGCATATTGGTTTGCCGCAAGCTAGTTGTTATTATACCATACTAAGGCGCCGCTTTTCATCCGTTCTGGGCACTGAGTGAGGGACGGAAAATCATCAAACATCCTATTTTCCGTCCTGCCCAAGCTTGCTGTAGATTATTCTTCACTCATTGACGAATATTCTTCAATTAATCTATATTGGAATTTCCGGCCATAGCAGCCGTCATGAAATAACTATAATGTCTTAACTTGAACGTATAGGAATTTACTTTTTTATGTCCAATAAAACAATCAGATAAGTTTTTATGTGCTGTCGGGTTCTCAAACCCGACAGGCTGAATGAGTGTCAGATTTGAGAATCTGACACCACCTAAAAAACCGCAGTCAGGTCTGAGGACCTGACTGCACAAAAAAAGTCCGCACCGACAGGTGCGCTAAGTTCAACGTTCAGAAGCCTATATCCGAGAAGCCCGACGCAAGTATCAAGCGATCTTCAAAAAGGGAATTCTAATTGTCGCTCATCAGCCCTGGTAATTAGGGTATTCATGTTAAAATAATTGTGTTACCATATAGATAGAACTATGCGGTCTTCTCTGGACAATAAATTTGTCTTCTACATTTGAAGAACAGACACTATCAGCAGATTTGGATATAATTAGGATTAAACTTGTGAAGAGCGCCGGCAGGCTCATCGGCAGTCTCTTCTTTGGAATCATATTTTCTCTGATAATGCCGGACCCGGCTGCCGGAAAAACTATCCTGGTTCCCCAGGATTATCCTAGCATCCAAGAAGCGTTGGATGCTTCCGCAAGAGATGACACCATCGAGGTAGCTGAAGGTATATATTATGAAAATATAGTGCTATCCGAGGAGCGGAAGCTATTGGGTAAGAACAACCAAACCACTATCATCACCGATGATGGAGAAGGCGCGCCGGGCGCTGTGGTCGCCATCAATGGAGATTGTACTTTTTCCGGTTTTACGGTAACCGGCGCAAGAGGGGCAGGGTTAGGACATGCTGTCATGGTCACCAAGGGGAAACCCCAGATTACCAACAATATCATCCGCGATAATAGTTTTACCGGCTTGGGCATCCATTCCGAGATGGAATTGGCCGCGGCCTATGTTGTAGGCAATAAAATCTACGGCAATGGAGGGGCGGGAATAGCCAACTTCGGTCAATCCTCCCGCTCCATTATTAAGAAAAACGAGTTGCATAACAATGCCAACGTCGGGATCGTCTCAGTAAACTTTGCCTTCCCTATAATAGAAAGTAACTTTATTCATGAGAATGGGGCCGGAATTGGGATGAAAGATGGCGGCAAAGCAATCATATATAAAAACAGCATAATAAATAATAAGCTGGTCGGCATAAATGTCTCTAAGAACTCCAGGGCCAAAATTTTGAATAATGAGTTCATGGGGAACGGAACAGTAGGGGTAAATGTGGATTTTAAAGGACAGATAGAGATGATCGGAAATAAGATTACCGATAACGGCGCCGAGGCGGTGGCTATTAAAGGTAAATCCAAAGCGGTCCTCGATTCCAATCAGATTGTAGGCGTTCTGCCTACGGTAGTCCAATCCATGGATTCCACCGTAAGAATAACCCGAAATACAATCTATGCTAAAGAATCTCCTCAACAGAGAGGGGCCGTCACCTTAAAGAACGCGGTCTGTTTTTTAGGTGGAAACGAAATCAACGGGACGGTGGATGCCGATGAGAAAAGCAAGATTATTGAGCTTTCCTCGGAACAGCTTGTCTATACGCCGGCGTCAGAACCTTTCTGGACGCTGCCGGAAGGATTGAAAGTCGCCCCATATGATTTTTCCTCCGAGTTGATGCAGGCGCCTGAATCTGAAGATAATTCGGATCTCATTCAGTTAACCAAACTCCCTCCGGTATCAGTGCCGCCTCCAGAACATGCAGCAGGCATTCCACCGGCGGTTATGCACTTCCCGCCTCCAGAAGATATGTCTGTGCCAACCGCTACCCCTCCTCCGGCACCCCCTAAATCTTCGGGGTGCCTGTGGGGTATTTTCTGACATCCTATGCGCCAAAGTTTATCATACATAATTTTGATAGCTAGTTTGTTGGCAATGGTTCAGGCTGTCCGCGCCGCCAGTCTGAGCTTAGGAGAATCCGCCGCTTCTTTTATAGGCGAGGCGCCTTACGATAACTCAGGGGCTAAATTGTCGGCGGCAGGAGATGTAAATGGTGATGGTTACGACGATTTCTTTATTTCTGCGCCTCAGAATGACGATTCCGGGGAAAATGCCGGCAAAATTTATCTCATATTCGGGAAATCAGCCGGATGGAGCCGGGATCAAAATTTATCTCAAGCCCGGGTCTCCTTCTTAGGAGAATGGGCTAACGATAATGCAGGCATGGCATTGGCCTATGTGGGGGACGTAAACGGCGACGGCTATGATGATTTTGCTGTTGGCGCCCCCTATAGTGATGACGGCGGAGAAAATATTGGGAAAATATATCTGTTCTTCGGCCATAGCGGAAAATGGAAAACACAATACTATCTTGCAGAAGCGCCCGTAAGCTTCCGGGGAGAAAAGGAGGAGGACAATGCCGGGTTGGCGATTAGTTTTGCGGGGGATGTAAACGGTGACGGTTATGGGGATTTCCTCATCGGCGCGCCGCTGAATAGTGTAGGAGGCGAAAACGCCGGCAAGGCTTATCTTATTTTAGGGCGCACAGAATGGAAGCCTCAAATGAGGTTGTCTCAGGCCAATACCGGTTTTGTCGGCGAGGACAAAGGGGATCGTGCCGGAACTACCCTGGCATATATAGGCGATATAAACAATGATGGTTATGATGATTTTGCTATCGGTGCGCCGGATAATTCTTATTTAGGCGAGGCAGCCGGACAAGCATACCTGTTCCTGGGAAGATCGGCTGGCTGGCCAAAGAATGTAGATCTCTCACAGGCCCCCGTCTCATTTGTAGGCGAAGGCAAAGGAGAGAATGTGGGCAGCTCTCTAAGTTTTGCCGGAGACGTGAATGGCGACGAGGCGGACGATTTCCTGATAGGAGCGAAAGGACCCGGACCAACCGGTAAATCCCCCGGTAAATGTTATCTGGTATTAGGGTCAACAGCCCCACAGGTATCCGCCCGTAAAACACAGAAGACCCTGCCCCAGACTTGGAAAAAACAAACTCCGCTCCCTCAAGTTTCAGTAACCATTGAAGGTGAAAGGAAAAAAGAGCATTTTGGCGTATCTGTGTCCGGGGTGGAGGACACCAACGGAGACGGGTTGGATGATTTTTTGGTAGGGGCCAGCCGCAATGGTGAAGCCGGGAAAAAGGCCGGGAAATCATACCTGTTTTGGGGGAGACGTGATTTTCCGTCACAACTTAAAGCCTCCGAAGCCAACAGCAGTTTCCTGGGGGAGAAAAAATACAATTTTTCAGGTAATACCGTCTCCTGGGCCGGCGATGTGAATGGAGACGGTCTGTCGGATTTCCTGATCGGCGCCGACTCCAACAATGAAGGCGGTCGAGCCACCGGGCAAACTTATCTGATCTTCAGCCGCATCAATCGCCCCCCGCAGCCCCTGTCTCTGGAGCTGTTTTCTGAGCATAACTATACAAACAAATTTACCGGCGGAGTGAACCCGGGCGATACCCTCTACCTCCAGGTCACCGGGAAAGATCAAGATCCGGCGGTGGCCGATGTGGCCCAGATACAGGCCAGCGCCGCCACCACCGGGAGGCTAAAAATTAATCTGCTGGAGACCGGCCCTAATACCGGCATCTATCGGGGTAAGCTAACGCTTTCCAACACATATACCAATCGCATCGCCCACCGTTTGGCTCTGAGGGCGGGAGAATTAATTACACTTACCTCCTGGGAAAACGTAAAGCTTTCGGCCAAGGTTTACCAAAAGGTTAGTTTTTCAAGCTACCAAGTGGAGGATGACAAACAAGACTGGGGCAATGGCAATGGCAATGGATATGCGGAAGCCGGTGAAACCATCGAGTTGAAGCTTAGAATACAGAATCGTTTTCCCGAAAAGGTAACCGATGTAAAGCTGGAACTAGCCACTAAAGATCCTTATATAAAAATAGTTTCTTCTAAGGCTGACCTGGGAACACTCGAGGTAGGCCAGGTTCAAGAGGCCAAAGATAACATCATCCTCTATATAGACAATTTAATACCGATTCCTTATTTGGTTAAGTTCCGTCTCCTGGTCTATGACGCCAAAATGAGGCAATGGGAGGACAGTTTTACTCTGGATGTATCCAAAATTGTTTCTATCTCCGGACAGGTGAAAAACAGATACAGCGGACAGGGTGTCGCCAGTGCAAATTTACAGTGCCAGGGCCATGAAACCACTTCCAACCAGGATGGGAGCTATACCCTTTATTTAGAACAAGGGGACCAGCCAGCAGAACTCCGTATCGGGGCTCCGGGATATCTGAATGTGATCCAAAATTTAACACCGGATAAGTATCGGTCCGGGATGGATTTCTCGCTTCCTCCGAGGCTTGAACTGACTAAGGTAAAGGCTTCCTTTGTGGGGGAAAATTTCTATGATTCTTCTGGCGCTACTGTCTGCGGCGCCGGCGATGTGAACGGCGACGGCTATGACGATATCCTGATAGGGGCGTGGGGTTCTGATGAAGGTGGAACGGATGCCGGCAAGGTTTACCTTATTTTGGGCCGGCCAACAGGTTGGCGGAAGCTTTTTAGCTTATCCAGGGCGGATGCCTCCTTCCTGGGGGAAGCTAAATTTGATGAAGCAGGAAAAACTATAGCCGCCGCAGGCGATGTAAACGGCGACGGTTTTGCAGATTTTTTGGTCGGGGCTCAGGGAAATGACGCTGCTGGGGACAAAGCCGGTAAAACTTATCTTGTTTTTGGTAAACCCAATGGTTGGAAGCAAAAAGTCAGACTTACCGATATCGCCGCCGCTTCTTTTACAGGAGAGAATTCACATGACCGCTCAGGAGCGGCTGTAGCCGGTATAGGGGATGTCACAGGCGACGGTTATGCTGATTTTGCTATCGGCGCTTGGGGGTCCGGCGCTTCCGGCGCAGAAGCCGGTCAGACTTATCTAATCTTTGGAAAACCTGCCGGCTGGGAGAAGAATACGCCCCTGTCCCAGGCTGATGCCTCATATGTAGGGGAAAATCCTCGGGGCGAATCAGGTAAGAGCATTGCTTCTGCGGGCGATGTAAACGGAGACGGCTATGACGATTTTCTAATCGGCGCTCCGGCGCATACGGCCCACAAAGATTTTACCGGCAAAACCTATCTGATCTTTGGCAAACCATCCGACTGGGGCTGGCAGAGGCACCTCAAGGGCGCTACCGCGTCATTTATCGGCGAGGACAGCAATGATTCTTCGGGTTCCGCCGTATCTTCCGCCGGCGATGTAAACAGGGACGGATTAGGTGATTTTTTGATCGGCGCCTGGGCCAGCGACAAAGCCGGCATTAATACAGGCGCCACTTATCTCTTCTTAGGGAAAAAAGAGGGCTGGCGGCCCAACATGTCACTTGGGGAAGCTGACGCTTCATTTTTAGGAGAGGGACCGGGAGATGCGGCCGGGGCAGCGGTAGCTTCCGCCGGCGATGTATCAGGCGACGGTTATGATGATATCCTTATCGGCGCTTGGGGAAGCGACTTTTCCAAAACAGACCAAGGGCAGGTATACCTTGTCTTGGGGAAACCCAACGGCTGGGAACTGAACACAAGCCTCGGGCTGTCGGATCTTTCTTTTGTCGGCAAACGGGCTGGAGATGCGGCTGGACGGGCGGTAGAATATGCCGGTGATCTGTCAGGGGACGGCTATGACGATCTGATTATAGGAGCGCCGGGCTCTGACCAGGGCCAAAGCGACGCCGGAGAGACCTATTTTACCTGGTTTGCACAAAACCAGCCCCCTCTTAAAATAACCAGCCTTAAGCTTTCTTCCGGACAAAACGAGGCCAAACCACAGCAGCCGGTAAAGTTGAACAAACAACTAGTGGTTGAATTACAGGGAGAAGATGCCAACCCCCGAAAGGCTGACATTGCCGAGGTGTTGTTGGAGAGCACTTCCTGGGCTATCCCTACCAGACTGCGGCTGCTTGAGACAGGCCCCGACAGCGGAACCTATATCGGCCGGACAGCCATCGTCCCCACCAGCAGCAGTTCTGTTTCCCGGAGAGTTCTGGCCCATGGAGCCCATCGTATTTTCGCCAGCGCCAAAACTGACGGGTCTAAATTTCAGGCAGCCTTGGTGAATGATACCCGTCCGCCGATATTATCGGAGCTATTTCCCCGCCTGAATGAAGCCCGAGCGCCTATTGCCACCCCGATCAGCTTCCTTCTGGAGGACCCGGGCGCCGGCGTGGACAAATCAAGTATAAAAATGTGGATTGCCGGTCAGCCGGTAAAACCGCAGATTACCGGAAGAGCAGAGAGTTACCTGGGGGTGTATAACGCGCCTGAAATATATGATTTCGACAATGTCGTCCATGTTGAGATAAGCGCTCAGGATCTGGCCTCGCCGCCACATGGGATGAAATGGGAGTACACCTTCAAGACCACTCCCGCCGGTATATTTTATAACTCCGGATTTGAGAAAGACCTGGCATCGTGGAGTGTCAGCCCCATCTCCGGCGTCTCGGTAACTATTGATCCCACCATCTCCCATACCGGCAACAAATCTTGTAAAATAGAATTTATCGGAGGACAAGACGTTCGATATCAATATCTGGCACAAGGACCTCTCCCGGTACAGCCCGAGAGAGAGTATCTATTGTCAGGATTTATAAAAACAGAACAACTCTCCGGTAAACAAGGAGTGCGGTTATACGTAGAGGGAAGCAACTCACATATCCAGACGTTGAATTCAAAAAATTACTTCAACGCCGTCTCTAACCATGTATTAGATACCACTGACGATTGGGTCGAGGTGGCATTTCCCTTTACCGTCCCCCCCGGTATAAAATACATTTTTGTATATCTGGTCCGCTGGGACGGCGGAGGCGGAATAACCGGTACCTGTTGGTTGGATGGATGAAAGCGAATCCAATTTCTCCTTCCAGAGTTTAAAGAGCTTGCTCATGGATTACTTCAGATAATACAGGGCGGGCGAAATAATGTAGCGTGTTATGGGTGATAAGGAGATTCTCCGTCCCGGATTATTCATAAATCCACGGTGAACATTAATGATGTGATTTAAATACAGCTAGTTATGAAATAACGGTCAAAAAACAAAATTTTCGTACAAATCACCGAAAACTATTCCTATGGAAGCGACCAACGGGAGCGTGTTATAAACCCCGAATTATTCGGGTCAGTAAGGATCTTGTCCTGGGAACAAAAATAGAGTATAATATGATGAATAAAATTTTAGGAGATATAATCTTATAATATAAAGCATACTAAATAGATAACGTAAGGTGGTCCCATCGTCTAGCCCGGCCCAGGACATCACCCTCTCAAGGTGGAGACACGGGTTCGAATCCCGTTGGGACTACCA
>QIEW01000082.1 GCA_003230535.1 bacterium | reverse complement strand
CTACGATTACCGTGAGAGGATTGGCGGAGAAAATCGTTGCCCTGGCTGGTTCGGGTTCCCGTATTCTATTCAACAGAGACTATCAAGGAGCCGATATTTCAATTATGGTGCCTGATGTGTCCAAGTCTGAGAGTGTGTTAGGATTTTTCCCCCAGATAACGTTAGATGAAGGATTAAAGCAAACTATGGCCTGGTATCAGGAATTTGGAGACAAGCTTCCTGCCCCATAATTGCCATATCTGACAATATGTAACAGAACAAGAACATTTTAAAGTACCGTTTGTGGTTTTTTTGTGCAGTCAGGTCCTCAGACCTGACTGCGGTTTTAGGAGGTGTCAGATTTGAGAATCTGCCACCACAGAAAAAACATTATGGTTCATCCTAAAACGGTTATCGGATATTTCCAAGTCCCTAAGAGCAGCAACCGCTACGTTTTGAAGCTCGGCCCATAATGTTAAGCAACCACTATGAAAGTACTTTCTATCAGCACCATGTTCCCCAATAGGGTCCAACCCAATTTCGGAGCCTTTGTTCAGCATCGACTATTACAGCTGGCCAAGTTTTGTCAATTGAAAGTCATTTCCGCCATTCCTTATTTCCCCGCGGCGGGTATCTTAGAACGCTATGCTTACCGATCACGGGTTGAGGATAAGCGCACTGTCGATGGAATAGAAGTGTTTTATCCCAAGTTTCTATCTATCCCTGCAATCCTAAAACCCTTAGACGGGTTATTTTTGGCCGCAAGCCTCTACTGTTGCTGTCGGCGGTTACAACAACAGGGTTTTGACCCGGATATTATAGATGCCCACCTGGCTTATCCGGACGGCTTTGCGGCAGTCATCTTAGGAAAACTGCTCCAAAAACCGGTTACTATCACTTTGCGGGGCCATGACATTTTCGAGCTCCCCCTATATCTTGTGCGCGGAAAACAGGTAAAGTGGGCTCTGCGGGAAGCGGATTTAGTGTTCTCAGTTGCTCAAGCTCTAAAAGACGGCGCTGTAGCCTTAGGTATATCAGAAGAGAAAATCAAATTTTCTCCTAATGGTGTGGACCCGGAAACCTTTTATCCTATCCCTCAGAAGACCGCCCGCACTGAGCTTGATCTCCCTCGGGAGAGAAAAATAATACTTTCTGTAGGTCACTTGGTGGTACGTAAGGGATTTCAATTCATAATTGAAGCAGTCGCCGGCTTAAGAAGGGAAGGCTATCGCAATCTAATGCTGGTAATTGTGGGGGCGCCGGGACTGGAAGGGAACTATCAAACTGAACTGGAGCGTAAGGTCCGGAGGTTAGGCTTGGAGGAGGATGTCTGCTTTGCCGGAGCTTATCCTAATCATCAGTTGTATAAGTGGTATAGTGCGGCGGATATATTTTGTCTGGCTTCACTCCGGGAAGGCTGGCCGAACGTAGTATTAGAAGCAATGGCTTGCGGCCGGCCGGTGATCGGCAGCCGCGTCTGGGGCACCCCGGAGATCATCTCTTCTCCAGACTATGGGATATTGGTGGAACCGGGGAACCTAAATGAATTAGCCGGAGCTATAAAAAAGGCCCTCGGCAAGTCCTGGGATCAAAATAAGTTGCTCTCATATGCCAGGCAGCGCACTTGGGAAAGGGTGGCGGGAGGAGTCTTTTCCGAGATGTATCAGTTACACAAAAAGAACAGATATGTATAAAAAGCTAATTTCAATGTTGATCCTGGCGGGCTGTTTTATATTGATGCGCCATCAATTTGTGGAAGCTCTCTCTAAAGAGGTCTATGTCGTCTCCGGCGGGCATCAGGATATCGGTTTTCACTACGGGTACAAGCGTTCTATGGATGAATACGCCCTCCAGCTTAAAAACCATATCCATTTGATCGAAATGAATCCCAAAATACGTTTCTCGATGGGCAATACTTACAACACCAAAGACTTTTTGTCCCGCTATCCTCAATATAAAAAGCGACTAGGGTATCTCTTAGGGCAGGGCAACATAACCACTCCCGCCCAATGGGTAGGTTTTGAGGTGGATTGGTTCTCCGGGGAGTATTTAGTGCGGAGCGTAGCCTACCCTAAAGCCTGGTTAATGCGCGAACTGGACTATGCTCCCCATTGGGCGCAACTGAATGATGTGCCCAGCATCACCCCCCAATTAGCCCAAATCCTTGCCAAATCAAACGTCTGGTTCCTTCAGGTAATGAATGAACGCTTGGTATATAGGTTTCCTGAAGCTGAACCTATCCGCTATGTGGGGCTGGACGGCTCTTCGGTAATAGCCTATGCCACCTGCTACTATTGCTTTTTTAATTTGAGCGACGGATCTATGAAGGAAATTAAAAGACTAAAGAACACTTTTAAGGGATTTCCGGTTAAGATGGCCTCGGTATGTGAGGACCGAGGGGTAGACAAAGCCCGCAGCCAGCGCCTTTACCGCTACATTAATCAATGGAATGCCAATTTAGCAAAAAGTTATGGCTACCCTCTCTCCTTCAAAACCCATGAAGATTTCGCCCAGCTCTTACATAAGGAAGATGAAAAAGGGAGACTGAAACTGAGGAAACTAACCGGTCATGCTATTCCCTGGCGCTGGGCGGCCGCCGCCCACCATCCTGAAGTCATGCCATATCTGGCTAAGGCGTCTCATGATCTGCTTACCGTAGAGAAGTTAGCCTCTATTTTGGAGATTCTGGGTGTGGATACTTATCCTGTCCAGGAGATTAACAAAGCCTGGGAGAAGATCCTGTGGTATCCTGACCATAACTGGGGAACCGGCAGCGATGTAGGGCACTTCAAGGTGAGGGATTGCCGAGAGGCTGCCCGAATTACAGAAAAACTCCTCAAAAGCAAGCTCAATAAATTCGCCTCTTCTGTAGCGGTGGATAGGAAAAAAGGGATTCCCGTAGTGGTATTTAATCCTCTTAATTGGAAAAGGACTGAAGCAGTGGAAGTATCAGTAAATACCCTTTCGCTGAAGAAGCTGGCGGTAGCAGATGCGGAAGGGGAAGAGATGTTGTCTCAAGTCGCCGGCAGAGAGAATTCCACTAAAAATGAACAAGTTAAGCTTGTATTTCTTGCTAAAGACATCCCCCCCCTGGGATACAAAACTTTTTATATTAGAGAAAACCGAGCCACAAAATCTTCTCCAAACTCAGATTTAAAGTGGGGAAAAGGTTATATTGAAAACAGTTTCCTACGAATTGAGACCGACCCAAACGGGAGATTAAAAAGTATTTATGATAAAAAGGCTCAACGGGAATTGTTTGCTGATACAAAGGGGAAATATAAGTTCAGTTTAGTTAATTTATCCAACAAAGATAAAAACATAGATTTATCCTCTGCGGAGGTAATAGAAAAAGGCCCCGCCAGGGCAGCCTTGAGGCTAAAAGGAACCATCCAGCTAAAAAATCAAAAATTTCCCATCTATGTGGACTTTTATTTAACCAATAACAGCTCCCAGTTGGATCAGAAAATTACCCTCGACACTCTTGGGAACCAGAAAACAATCTGGAGCGTCTCTCTCTTTTATCCGCTGATCTTTGAAAAATCCTGGGAGAAAGCTCAGGTAGGCATCCCCTACGGTTCCATTCCTTTTCGCGGTTCCCAATATTCCAGGCGCGCTCCTTCGGGGGCTTTCAACAATACCACTAACGACGGCTTGCCCTTTGGAAGTTCTATTGCGCCCCAAAAATGGATCAGCCACAACTTTGGGGATTATTCTTTAGATGTAGCCATGCAAAACATTCAAACCAGAGTTTACTTCAAAAGAAAGTCCACTATGGTACATCTTATGAACTGGATACCGGGTAATGAGGGGAAAATGAAATGGCGGATAAGCTTACAGGGACATAAAGGTGATTGGCGGGAAGCCCATACCCCCCGTTTTGCTTGGGAAGTTTCCCACCCGCTATTACCCGTGGCGGTCAAGAAAGCTAAAGCCGGCAGCCATTCTGCAAAGCTGCCGGAGTTTCTTAGTTTTATGAGGCTCGACCCCATAAGTAAGAAGATGCCTCAAGGGAATCTCATTCTAACTACTTTTAAGAAAGCTTTTGATCGGAACGGCTATGTAGTTCGCTTCTATGAATCTGAGGACAAAGATACCGACGCCACCCTGAGCATTAATCCTGTTTTGGGTATCCCGCGGGCCGAGATCTCCCGCACCAATTTAGTAGAACAACCATATCATTTGCTTGATAATAAGGCTAATAGCTGGCGTATTCCTACCTTAGGCTATGGTATTGAAACGGTGCGCTTTTTTACTAAGCCGGTCACTGACACCCAAAAGCCTGGGAAAGTTAAGGATTTGACCGCCGCCGACCCTACCTCAAACACTATTGACCTCACCTGGACGGCTCCCGGGGATGACGGTGCGGCAGGCACCGCCCAAAGATATGAGATCCGCTACAATAAATCCCCCATTACCAAAGAAAATTGGTCTCAAGCCGCTACAGTGTCCCCTAACAAACTACCCATACCTAAGCCCGCAGGAAGCAAACAGCGTCTTAAACTGGGCGACCTGGCGTCCAGCGCCTCATATTTCTTTGCTCTTCGGGCTCAGGATGACTGGAAGAACTGGGGGAAGCTCTCCAATGTAGCCTCAGCTACCACCCAACCCCGGGATACTAAACGACCCGGAAAGGTAAACAACCTCCAAGCAATGAAAGTCACTTCCACCACGGCAAGCCTCTCCTGGAGCGCTTCCGGGGATGACGGCCAACAAGGCCGGGCCGCCTCCTATAAGCTCTGTTATGCTAAAAATAAGATGGATGAGACTACCTGGGAACTGGCAACTAAAACATCTCCGCTACCATCACCCGCCTCCCCCAGAGCAACAGAGAAATTCACGGTTACCGGACTGGAGCCGGCGGCAAAATACTACTTTGGGCTCCGGGTCTATGATGAGGCCGGGAATGTATCATTACTATCTAATTCGGCGGTCGCCCGGACAGCGTCTCTGCGGACTATCCGGCTGCAAAACGGTCGCTATCCCAGGGAGAGCTATCGAGGTTGCCAGGATACCCACATTTCAGCGGTAAATGACTATGAGGTCGTATCTAACTATAGCCAGGGGGCTTATCTCCAGACTTGGGCCGGAGGGGAGAGGTCCATCTTAATTAAGTTTGATCTGTCGGCATTGCCCAAGTCTTTACGCGTCCATAAAGCTTATCTTAAGCTCTATAGTTTTGATATTGCTTACGGAAACTCGGCAAGTGTTTCTGCTTACCGAATTACCAAACCCTGGGAGCAGGAGCAGGTAACCTGGAAACAATCGAAAGAGAATCTCTCCTGGGGGAGCAAACCGGGCGCTCCCGACAGACGGACCGATTTCGGGTTCGGTCCCAATGGTTTGGTTGCCCGGGCCCCCGTGAAGGATGGAGGCATGTGGGTAACCTTTGACGTATCCTCATTATTACAGAAGTGGTTGATTGGAAAGCATCCCAATTATGGTTTTCTGGTAATTGGAAACTGTGACGAAGATTGCGAGGTATATTTCCGATCCAGCAGGTATAAAAAACCTGAGTTCCGGCCGTTATTGGAAGTCAGTTACTAATGCGGCGGGAAGCGCGCTGCTTAATAGTTATCTGCTCAACCAATTTTGCTGACGATATGCGCGTCGGACCTTTGACTTTAAGTTTTCCCTATTAATTCGTTTGCCAATCAGAGCCTCTTGCAAAACTAGCTTAGATTGTCATTCCCGATAAAAGCACTCGGGAATGACACTTTCAAACTTTTGTAAGTACCTCAATCAGGTAATAAATTGTGAGCCGGTTAAAAAAGATCATTGCTGGATTACTGATAAGTGTTATCTTTTATTTTCTATTTAGAAACATAATATCTTACTGGGGGCAAGTTTCAGACAAGCTGGCCAATATCAATATCTATTTTATTCTTTGCGCCATCGGAACTTATATCATTTATTGTTTGATCCTGGTGCAATTTTGGCGTTTTATCTTAGGAAAACTTGAGCTTTATTTAGGATATATGGCCAGTTTGAGGATCTGGATTAGTTCCATGATGATACGATATATGCCTGTGGGAAAAGGATGGTCCATACTTGGTAGAGTGTGGTTGAGTAAAAAGGAAGGGTTGCCCAAGCCCCAGGTATTAGCCAGTATCTATCTGGAAACGGTGACCGCGGTTATAGCTGGATTTCTGTTGGCGGTAATTATGGGCGGCTTTATCGGGAGTGATAAGCTATGGTTTTATAAACCGGGTTATATTCTTATATCTGTTGGATTGATGCTCATTCTACTTCAACCTAATATTTTATTTAAATTAATGAGCCGGCTGCTTAAGTTGTTGAAAAGGGAACCGGTGGACATAAAGATCTCTTCCGGCGATCTCTGGCAAATCACGGGTTTTTTCTTAATAAACTGGTTCTTGATGGGATTCATAGTATATCTTATCATTCGCTCACTCTACCCCATAAACATCAGGCTGATACCTTTGGTAACCGGCATTTATGCTATGGCTTGGGTATTAGGTTTTTTGGTGATAATTATACCTGGCGGGTTAGGGGTTAGGGAAGGAGTTATAGCTTATCTTCTAAGCTTCTATATTCCTTTACCTTTGGCTTCATTAGCGGCGGTCTTATCCAGATTGGTTTTCATCATAAGCGAGCTGATCCTGTTCCTTGTCGTCTGGGGGATCTCCCCTGCCAAACTAAAGGAACTTATCCGAAGGGAATAAATCAAACCTAAATCGAGTGATTTTGGGTTTGAGAACCCGACAGCACATAATGCTCGTTTCCAATTGAACAGAAAATAATGCCCGAAACTGTTTGTTAAGGCATTAGTGTTTCCGGTAAGAAGTAAACAGCCCTGCTAATTAGATATTGACTAAACTACCCATTAAAGGTAATTTATGATATAGTATATAGCGTTTTGTAATTAAATAAAGCTGAAAAGGGAGAGAAGTTCTATGTCTACGAATGTTAAAGCGGCGCTGATTGTGTTCGGCCCTATCCTCAGTTTGGTGGTTACTTGGAACTATGCCGTCCATAAGCCGCAGACAAATGCGGTGGAAACATTTTTAGAGGCCTTAAAAGATATGGACGCAAAGGCGCTTTCGGAGGTGGTTGAACCTTCAGAATATCCTGTGTATCGCAGTCTTTATATGAAGCTGGGGTTTAATAAACGGTTACTGGATTATTCTGATTGGCTGGAGACGGATGCTAATGGATACTTTTTCCCCACTTGGAGTAAGTATTCAATGAGAGTGAAGGAGAAGGATATTTTCTTTGGGATCCGCACCCGGAAATACTATCTTTCCTTAGAGAAAAAACCGGACGGCTGGAAAGTGATCCAATTCACCTCTCCTCAGGATGAGAGTGACCTGGAGGCTCTCAAGCGATTTAATCCTAAACTTAACGCCCACAGTGAACAATAATTATATCTCGGTTGCCGCCGCATTTTCGGCGCTGATAATATCTCTTAGCCATATATTGGGAGAAGTATGGAACTTTATCATACTGTAAGTCCGTTGGATTATAGATATTATGGAGCGGATGAGCTCTTTTATGCCCGTTTTGTCCCCTTTGTTTCAGAAGCGGCTAATATAAAGTATATGCTGGCGGTGGAGGTCGCCCTTGTGCAGACAATGGCCGAATGGGACATTTGCCCCGCCGACCTGCCGAAACAGATTGAGCAAGCCGCAAAAACGGTCACCCCCGGGGAAGTCTGTGAAGAAGAGAAACGTTGTCAGCACAATGTTCGGGCTTTGGTAAGATGTCTCCAGGCAAAACTTTCTTCTAAAGCTAAGCCTTATATCCATTTGTTTGCCACCTCGGCCGATATAATGGATACCGCGGCAGCCATGCGCTACCGGGATTTGATGTTACAAGCTTTGCTGCCCATGCTGCGGGAGTTGGAGCAAAAACTTATCTCCCTGGCCCGGAAATATAGCGGCTCTCCCGAGGTTGGTCGTACCCATGGTCAACATGCGGTGCCGATAACTTTCGGATTTGCCTTATCCGGCTATGTAAGCCGCCTGGGCGGGCGGATAGAGGCGTTGGGCAGAGCGGTGGCCGAACTTCGGGGACAGCTCTCAGGTGCGGTAGGCGCCTATAATTCTCTTGGATTAATTCGGGATGAGTGTGGAGTGGAACCGCTGGAATTTGAGCGCCGGGCGCTCTCCCGGTTAGGTCTTAAGCCGGCCGGATCTTCCACCCAGATTTGTGAACCTGAGTATGTGGCTGATCTGGCTTATACCGCTACTTCAACCTTCTCTGTGTTGGCGGATTTGGCTGATGATTTACGGCATCTTATGCGGAGTGAGATCAAAGAGATAAAGGATAATCTAGGGGAGAGCCGCGTGGGCTCCTCTACCATGCCGCATAAAATAAACCCCAAGGACTTTGAAAACATAAAAAGCCTGTGGAAGACCTTTATGCCCCGCATGTGCACGGTATTTATGGACCAACTCTCCGAGCATCAGCGAGATCTTACCAATTCCGCCTCCAGCCGGTTTTTAATGGAGCTTTTTGTAGGGCTCGCTTATGCGGCATATCGTCTCAATAAGTCCCTGGAGGATATAGGCTTCGATGAACAGGCGGCGGCACGCAATCTGAGGCAGGATAAAAGCTGGTGGATTGCGGAGGCGCTTTATACTTTGTTGGCAGTGCATGGTTACGAGGATGCCTATGAGGATACTCGGAGGCTGGTGCATCAGGCACGGAAACAGGGGGTTACGCTGGTGGATTTGGCGCTGGCTGACGAGAAGCTTAAACCATATTTGGATAAATGTACTCCCGGCCAGCGCCAAATCCTGCTTAATCCCGAACAATATCTAGGGCTAGCTAAGGAAAGAGCCGAGGGTATCGCTGATTATTGGGAGAACAAACTAGGGAGTGCAGCCGAAGACTAGTCCAAATACTTTATGCGCCTGTAGCTCAGCTGGATAGAGCGCCGGACTACGAATCCGTAGGTCGGGGGTTCGAATCCCTCCAGGCGCACCAGATATAAAGGCTTTAAGCCATTTCATATAAATAACTCGCCTTACGCATTTATGATTGACAATCTACCAAAACCATAAATTATTAACCGCGGAGGACACAGAGAGCGCGGAGGATAAACCAATTGTTTTTAAATGAGTTGCAGA
>QIEW01000232.1 GCA_003230535.1 bacterium | reverse complement strand
AAAAACCTATGGATTCCCGCTTTCGCGGGAATGACACTAAATGATTATTACTAGCGTTTCCAGGCCAATTTGGCTTAAGTGAACCGTATTGGGGCTAAGGGGGTATGGTTTTAATTTTAGTAGCAGCAGGGTTTCTCTCCTGCCGGGATTTATGCCGAACTTAGCGCACCTTACGGTGCGGACTTTTTAGGCGGCGGCAGGTTCAGGCGGCGGCAGGTTCAGGAAACCTGCCGCTCATTCAGGCTGTCGGGTCTGAGGACCCGACAGCACATAAAAAGGCGGGCACATAAATAATTTCCTATAGAGGTTCTTGCAAAAGTCTCCAAAATGTCATTCCCGAGCGCTTTTATCGGGAATCCAGATTGTGTAGGCATCAGCAGCTTATGGATTCCCGTTTTCGCTGGAATGACGACTATTTCCAAGCCCCTTAAGTATTATACGCTCAGCCTAGAATGCTGTGTGTATCTTTTCCTTCATCTACTTTTAAGTTCAGATCGCGGATAGTTTGTTTACATATGTTCAAGATTCCATTTTTTTCCCTGGAACTCTGTCTGAAATTTCTAAATATATGCTCCAGATCCATGGCCATGCTGTCTACTTCAGAGCTTGGGCCATTGGTGATTGGATAATCCAGGCGGCATTGCTCCAGATCGTTTTGGTGACTTGCCCTGTGTATCTCCACAGATAGTAAATCAAATTTATGAACAAATTTGTTTACATTGTGGATGAAGATGAAGACCAATATAAGTGAACCTATTAAAATTGCAGCAGACGCCAACTGCCCAAATTGGTCAATCTTTTTGGTGCGTTCCTCGAGTATTTTCAGTTGCCTGAGCTTTGTGGAGACGATCCCGTTGATATTTGTTTCAGACTTAGACTGAAAAGTCTCTAACAAGGCAATGCTCAGACTTAGCTGCCTTAAACTTAGTTTCTGTCGATAGTTGCTAAGATATGTGTTTCCAAAGATAATTAGCACCAATACGCATATTAAACCTATGATACTTACAGGAGAACTGATAAGTTTCTTCTTTACTCTCATGACCTTAGACCCTCTTGGTAACTTTTTTAGGTACAAAATAACCCCCATGCCCTCTTTATTAAAAATTTTTATTAAAATTATAGCATCTCATTGGTCAATATAAGAGTTTGCAACATATGTGCCGAACATAAAAAGAGCGCCCCTGCAAAATAAGATTAAAAAATAAAACCCTCCCGCCCCATAGGATGAGAGGCTTCATTACTTGATTTTCAAATGCTGATGGCAAATACATATCGGGTATTAATTTCGATATTGTTCGACAAAAAAACCTGAATTGCGATCTATTCCGGTTTGGGTACAGATAGATAATCCAGCTTATAGGTCACAGCTTGTCGGTCCTGTCATAGCCAAAGGCAAACTTTTGGTTGTTTGGATACCCTTTATCAGGTAAAATAAATTGCTGATTATTCTTGATGCAATCGTAAAAAGTCAAAAAACACACTTTATTGTCATTCCCGTGAAAACGGAAATCCAGCATTATCAGATAGTTAAGAACAAGATGGATTCCCACTTTCGTGGGAATGACAACTTTTTACGAAACCATTTGCAATCAGATGACTAACTGTCAGGTGGTAACACCTGACAGCACCTTATAGCTATATTTATAGGTTTACCAGTAGGGTATAGTGTTATAGTGGCGTCAGGAGTTACCTCCTGACGCAAACCTTTCATGTTTGATGGTAACCTAATATTAGGAATGTTTAATTAAAATATGGAGGTGATTGAATTGTCAGTAAAACTGCGTTATAATTTTAGCTCAGTGTTTATTATATAATCCTGATTATTCATAAATTCACGGTAAACATTAATGATGTTATTTGAATACAGGTGCTTATATAATAACGGTCAAAAAACAAAATGGCTCATACAAATTACCGAAAACTATTCCTGTGGAAGCGACCAACGGGAGCGTGTTTATGATCCCGAATTATTCGGGATAATAATGTCGGAAGACATTTAGTTGAAAAACAGGGGAGAAGAAATGCCAGGGCATGCAATATTTTGGGAAAGTAAAACTGACTTGGGGCAGGAACCGGATCGGCTGCGGACTCTTGAAGGAAAGGAATATTTAGAGGGAGTGGGAGCAGTGTGGTCTAAGGAAGGTTTATTGGCGCTTACTGAGGATGTTTGTATTGTAGAGATGATGCGGCATTTACTGGACTATGTTCGTAAGGAGAACTGCGGCAAATGCACTCCTTGCCGGGATGGAAGCAAGGAGATATATAACATTTTAGGGCGGATTGTATCCGGGAAGGCCAAAGTTCAGGATCTGGTTCATCTGGGGGACTTGAGCCGCCTGGCAGTCCAGGGTTCAGATTGCAGTTTAGGCGAGATTATGGGCAATATGCTATTGGATAGTTTTTCCATTGCTCACCCCCGATATAGGCAAGAACAAGAAGAGATAGTCCGGACCCCCTTATTGGGGGAGTGGCTCAACAACGGTGAGTATTTAGCCCATATCAAGGGGACGGCTACCTGTCCCACATTTCGTTACAGCTGCCTCCATTTTACCCCCTGCCAGCTCCGCTGCCCATTGGGCACTGATATTGCTTATTTCCTGGCCGCTATCGCCATGAATAAAACTACGGAGGCCAAGTCGCATGTGTTTGAAGTAAACTATATTCCCAAGGTGTTAGGCCGGGTGTGCGGATTATGCAAATCGGCTTGCACTCTGAGGGATGAACCCTCGGGGGCCATTGACATCAATAGTCTTAAGGAATTTGTGTGCTGCCACACCCGTTCGTTTGAGGAATTTAAAAATGTGCACCTCGACCGCGCCTCCCATGCTTTGGCCTATCCTATCTCACAATTGCAAAACGGTTCAAACTCCCGCAAGGTGGCGGTGCTGGGGGGCGGGCCCAGCGGGATAGTTTCGGCCGTTATGCTCTCCAAGCTTGGCTATCGGGTCACCTTGTTTGAAGCCGGCCCTAAATTAGGGGGGCTCTTGCGCTATGGGATACCCAGTTGGCGGCTTACGGACGAACTTTTAGAGGAAGATCTGGAGCTTCTGCTGGCAGACTCGGATCAGGTCGAGGTGAAATTAAACACTAAGGTCGGTAAAGATGTGCACTTTCCCAACCTATTGGCTTCTTATGACGCTATTGTTTTGGCGGTGGGGGCTTATTCACCGATTAAGTGTGGAGCTAAAAACGAAGATCACCCTAAGGTGTTGGATTTCCTGCGCTTCATGCGGGACTACAATATTGGCAAGGGAAAACGGTTAGGTAAGCGGGCGGCGGTAATCGGCGCCGGCAATTCGGCGATGGATGTGGCGATCGCCGCCGTAAAATTAGGTTATGAGACCACGATCTACTATCGGCGCACCAGGGACAAGATGAGAGCGGATGCCCATGAGATACATCTGGCGGAAAAGACCGGAGCAAACTTTGAATTTGAGATGGTACCTTTGGAGGTTGCGGCGGAGGGCGGCGAGTTTCAGGGAGTTTATTTTGACCATAAAGGGGAACGGGTTTTCCGTAAAGCCGATGTGCTGATTCCGGCTATTGGTCAGGCGGCCAATCTTTCCTTTATGACCGCCGAGGTAGAGCTTAAAACTGATAAATGGGGAACCATCTGTGTAAATCCTCAAACGGGCGCCACCAGCCATCCTAAGATATTTGCCGCCGGAGATGTGTTTGCCGGACGTACCGTGGCAAACAGTCTCCAGGAAGGAGTTGCCGCTGTATTGGGGGTACACTGTCGGCTTAGTGAGAGCTCGGAGAAAGAAATTTTTCCTGACCATATTGCTTTTCCCGCCATAAGGCAGATTGCCGCTCAGCTGTGCGGGATAGAAGATCCCTTTAATGAAAAACTGAGGGACAGATGGCACAACTCCCTGAAATCTTTCCTCCGGGGCACCGGCAGAACCTCGCTGACCGCCGCCCATAAAGAGGCCGGCGCCTGCCAGCGCTGCCGGCAAATAGTGCTCTTGAGCCACCTTGATGGGGCGCCAAAAAAGCAATAACCGGAGAATAATTAGGAGTTATATATAAATGATCATCCTGCCGAAGGAGGTTGCCGGAGAAATTTATGCCCACGTGCAGGAAAGCTATCCCTGTGAGGGCTGCGGTATTCTTGTGGGAGCGCTTGCTGATCCCAAAAAAGTAGTCAAGAGCTATCGGGCTGTCAACCTAAACCAAGAGCGAGCCCAAGATCGCTATCTGATGGACCCCGCTGATATCGCAAGGGCGGAGAGGGAGGCGGCGGATATGGGTCTGGCGGTCATCGGCTTTTATCACTCCCACCCGGATCATCCTGCTGATCCCTCCCAGTTCGACCTCCGGCAAGCCAAGCAGATTACCGACGCCGGCTGGCCCCCTATTTACTCTTATCTTATTATCGCAGTCCATAATGGTCGGCTGGAGGATATCAATTCCTGGGTACTGAACGTCTCACAAGGCGAGTTTGAACATGAAGACATTAAAACAGACTAATACCAAGCAGCCACCACCCGAATAATTCGGGATCATACATACGCTCCCGTTGGTCGCTTCCATAGCGGGAGATTTCGGTGATTTGTATGAAAGTTTTGTCTTTTGACCGTTATTTTGTAACTAGCTGTATTCAAATAACATCATCAATGTTTGTCGCGGATTTATGAATAATTCGGGACCAAACATATAGTAGCTTTATGTGCTGTCGGGTTCTCAAACCCGACAGTCTGAATGCAGTTTTGCAAGAGGCTCATTATGTTAAATTAAGACGATTGGTGTAGCTATAACGAACAAATTCAGTTATAGTATTATATATTTTCAGGAGATAACATGGAAAATAAAACAGAATCCAAGTTCGAAACCTTAATTCAATTAGCGCAAAAATTTTGGGAAGCTAAGCCTTTTTTAGTAGCCTGTGAGCTGAATATATTTACATTACTTTCCTCTAAGGTCTCTACAGCTCCAGAATTGGCGGTGAAATTAGGGCTTGACCCCGGGGCGCTGGAAATTATGTTAGACGCCCTGGCAGCTTTAGATGTACTGAGCAAGGAGGAGGGAAGGTATCGGAATACCGAGGTGGCGGAAACCTACTTGGTATGTGGCCGGAAAGGTTATCGCGGAAATATTATCAAGCATTTGGATGAGTGCTGGGACGACTGGTCGCATCTGAAGCAAAGGCTGGGCGACAGGCAAACCGCCAGCGCTGAGAATAAGCCGGAGGTTTCCCCGGAAGAACATGTGAACTACATTTGGGGGATGGATGATGTAGGCCGGGAACGCAGCCGGGAAGTGCTGGAGAAACTGGATTTTTCCCAAGTGCGTAATATGTTGGATTTAGGAGGCGGAGCGGCTACTTATTCTATTGCGATTGCTGATGCCTACCCGAAACTGCGGGCTACTGTCTTTGACTTGCCGCAAACCCTGAAGGTGGCTCGGGAAAATATCCGAAAGCATGGGCTGGATGACCGGATATCTACTAAAGCCGGTGATTTCTATATAGATGTCCCAGGGGAAGGTTATGATCTGGTATGGATATCTCAGGTGTTCCACGGGCAAGGAGAAAATGGGTGCCGGCTTATCATAGAGAAAGTTTATAACAGCCTGAAGCCTGGCGGACGGGTAGTGATCCACGATTTTCCCATCTCCGAGGATCGTACCAGTCCTCTAAGGTCGGCTTTGTTTGCGTTACATATGTTGGCGGTCACTCCCCAGGGGCGGGTATATACGCCGCAAGAAATAATGTCTCTGTTGCTTGAGGCGGGGTTCAGGCGGCCCAGGGTTGTTTCAGGGAATGCCCGGATGATGCTGATAGAAGGTTTTAAGCCGTGAAGGAGGCTGACGGGGGGCCCATTATTACCCTGACGACGGATTTCGGTCTCCAGGATCACTACGTAGGCGTTCTAAAAGGGGTTATCTTAGGCATAAACCCCCGTGCCCAATTAGTGGATATCTCGCATAATGTGACGTCTTTTTCAATAACAGAAGCAGCATTTTCAGTTGCCGCAGCTTATCCTTATTTCCCGCGGGGGACTATTCATGTAGTGATAGTAGACCCTGGGGTGGGAAGCAGCCGTCGTCCGGTGGCAGCCCATATCAAAGACCAATATTTTGTCGCCCCGGACAATGGCGCGCTTTCCCTTGTCTTGGAAGCGGAACCTCAAGCAGAGGTGGTAGAGGCAGCCGACAGGCGGTATTTTTTATCTGAAGTGGGCCATACATTCCATGGTCGGGATGTATTTGCGCCATTAGCGGCTTGGTTGTCCCGGGGAATTAAATTAGAGGATTTAGGATCTCATCTTCTGGACCCTGTAAAATTAAAGTTTCCTGTTCCCGAGTTTCTGCCGGATGGAAACCTGGCGGGCCAAATAATTCATATTGACAAATTCGGGAATTTAATATCTAATATTCCCGCCCCAATATTACAGGAAGCTCTAAATAAATCAGGAAAATCTAACTACCAGATTTACTTAGGTGGGCGGTCAATAACCCGAATAGTGGAATATTATGCGCAAGGGAAGGAAGGCGAGCCTTGCGTTCTGTTTGGGAGTACGGGCAGATTGGAAATAGCGGCAAACAAAGCCGGGGCCGATAAAATTTTGGGGATAGGTTTAGGTACAAAATTTATAGTGAACTTTATCTGAGTTGGGCAGTGAAGAGAATTTATGGCAAGCAGCCGGTACTGGAAGCTTTACGATCAGGACGGCGCATAATAGAAAAAGTCCTCCTTCAGGAATCTCCCCATCATAAACCTTTCCGGGAAATCCTGACTTTATGCCGGGAAAAAGGGGTGGAGGTTGAGTTCGCTTCCCGCAAGCGGCTGGGGGGACTGGTAGGCACAGAAAAACACCAGGGAGTAGTGGCGCTTACCTGTCCATTACGGGATATAGGGCTGAGAGAACTGTTATTGGAGGCCGCGGAAAGGTCTGAGCCGGCATTCTTAGTGGCCCTGGATGGCATTGAGGACCCTCATAATCTGGGAGCTATTCTCCGGACGGCGGAAGCCGCCGGTGTGCATGGGGTAATAATTCCCAAGCGGCGCAGCGCCAAACCCGGAGCTACCGTTGCCAAAACCTCCGCCGGAGCGCTGGAATATGTCCCCTTGGTGATGGTAACTAATTTAGCTGCCGCCTTGGAAGAGCTAAAATCCCTGGGAATATGGGTAGCCGGGGTTACGGCGGAAGGAACGAAAGCCTACTTTGAGGCTGACTTTAAAGGGGCAATAGCCTTAGTAGTGGGAGGAGAAGGTCGGGGCTTGCGGCCAAAGATAAAGGATAGCTGTGATTTTCTGGTATCTATTCCGCAGTGGGGAAGACTGTCCTCATTAAATGCCTCCGTTGCCGCCGCTTTAGTAATTTATGAAGCGGCCCGCCAAAGATATTGCATAAGTTGTTAAATTAAAAAGTATTATGATCTTTTTTGAAATTTCTACAAAATAATAGTTGAAAAAATTTATTTTTACATATAGAATGTTACTTTTGAATTCGCTCAGTTTAAGAGAAAATAGGATAGAGGCTGGCGTAGCTCAATTGGTAGAGCAGCTGATTTGTAATCAGCAGGTCAGGGGTTCAAGTCCCTTCGCCAGCTCCAGACAGCTTTGTCCAGATAATCAAATAAAGTTCCCAAGATCCAGTTCAATTATGATAAAGTATTCATTCTCGTTATGGCGGGGTTGATAAATCTACCCTTGCATAAACGATCAAATATCAAATGATCACGTATTAGGGAGGGGTTCCCGAGTGGCCAAAGGGGACAGGCTGTAAACCTGTTGGCGTACGTCTTCGGGGGTTCGAATCCTCCCCCCTCCACCATTTTTGCCTGAGGGAGCTATGACTAAAGTAGAGTTAACCAGAGCAGAGCTAATAGCTGCGATGGCAAAAGAGGCTGAGATTACTCCAGGGGTGGCGGAGAGGGCGTTAAATGCTTTTGTTAAAATTGAAAAGGCCGCTCTGGTTCCTGGTGATGGGGAGGTAATACTAAAATACGGGAAGATAAAAAAGGGTGAAACTTTGGCGGTTGAGGGAAAAGGTGGGGGCGAAGAGCTGGCGGTGGAGAGGGCTTGTGATAAGTTGGTGCGGGGAATATATCAAATACACGAGCAAGTAAAGGCTATTATGAGTGATTTTGAGCGCTATCAATCTAAAGCGAAAGAGATAGAAGAAAAGATGTTGAGAATATTAGGGAAGTCAACAAGAGACTGGAAGATGATATAAATGGGTTACGCCAGAGAGAGTTACAACTTTTCCAGGAGATGGTTGCGTTAAAAGTTAAGGTAGATAATCTTGAAGAAGGAATAATACTCAAATTAGAGAACAGATACCTGAAGGATATTCTAAAAAAACTGGCAGAGCTGAAGGAATAGAGTTTAAGTTACGAGAGAAAGCTTTTGCGGGAATAGCTCAATTGGTAGAGCATCAGCCTTCCAAGCTGGGGGTTGCGGGTTCGAGGCCCGTTTCCCGCTCCATAACAGCAGGGGTTAGGAACTAGGGATTAGAATTGAAGGTTTAGATTTTATAGTCCCTAGTCTCTGCTGTTAAGCCCACGTAGCTCAGGCGGTAGAGCACTTCCTTGGTAAGGAAGTGGTCAGCGGTTCAATTCCGCTCGTGGGCTCCATTAAGTCAAAGGGATAAATATTTGCATCGGTATGTGCGCTAAGTTTAAAAGCGTGACCTTTCATGTTATATTAGGATGGGGCAGGCAGGAGCGGGGTCAAATATATATAGAGGGGAATGGAGATGGCAAAAGAGAAATTTGAGCGAAAGAAACCTCATTTAAACGTAGGCACAATCGGGCATGTAGATCATGGGAAGACCACGCTGACGTCTGCGCTCACTCGTAGTTTGGCGAAAAAGGGTCTGTCGAA
>QIEW01000100.1 GCA_003230535.1 bacterium | reverse complement strand
GAAGCGATGTTTTTGTTCATTTTTCAGCCATTCAGGAAAAGGGATTTAAGTCCTTGGCTGAAGGACAAGCTGTAAATCTAGATGTAGTCGACGGGCCCAAAGGTCTCCAGGCCTCTAACGTAACAAAGCGTTAAACATCAATAGGAAACACAAGAAAGCCGGTGGTTATCCATCGGCTTTTCCCTTATAGGCAGCAGATAATTTTGACTCATTCGGAGCGCCGGTCAACCTTGCTTAAACAGGCTTTATAAATATAAACGTATAGATACAAGGAATTTCCTGGTTTATGTCCAATTGCTGTGGTGTCAGGAGTTACCTTCTGACACCTGCTAATAAAGGTTATTATGGTATGATAGCTGGCATATGCGAGGCCGCGGTTTGCCTGCCGAGCCGGGTATACCTGAAGCCGGCTCAAGCAATAAGGAATAAAAAATGACATTGAAAGATAAAACTATTTTGCTCACGGGAGGAGCGGGGGCAATCGGCGGCAAATTGTCTTTGCGCTTATTAGCTGAGGGAGCGAAAAGGATTATTATTGTGGACGACTTAAGCTCTGGTTACCGGGATAATGTTCCTGAAGATGAGCGAGTAACTTTTGTCTACGGTTCGGTGGACGACGATGAGATTTTATATGAAATTTTCTCCCAGGAAATAGAGATTATTTTTCATTTGGCGGCTAACTTCGCCAATCAGAATTCAGTGGATTACCCTCAAAAAGACTTGCGCGTAAATGGATTTGGCACCTTAAAGCTGCTCGAATATGCCCAACGACATAACGTGCTGAAATTTATCTATACTTCTTCTTCCTGCGTTTATGGGAATAAGCCGGGCAGGTTGAGCGTCCAGGATAAGGAATATTCACTGGATACTCCCTATGCCATAACTAAACTGCTGGGAGAGCGCTATGTAACCTTCTTTCATGAGTATCACAGGCTTAATACCGTGATCCTGAGATATTTTAACTCATTTGGCCCGGGAGAGCGACCGGGAAAATATCGAAATGTAATTCCCAATTTTATTTGGCGGGCTATCCATCACCAACCCCTGATTATCACCGGAACAGGTGAGGAAACCAGAGATTTTAATTATGTGAGCAATACGGTAGACGGTACTATTTTAGGCGCCCAAGCCGATCACTCTGACGGCAAAACCTACAATATCGGATCGGGTATTGCGGTAAAAATCGCCGAACTGGCCGCTATAATCAATCGCCTCACCGGAAATCCGGCGCCGCGAAAATTTGTTGAAAAAAGAAAATGGGATGGAATAAAATTTAGAAAAGCGGATATTAAAGAGACTATTCAGGATCTGGGCTACCATCCATCAATTGATTTAGAAAATCATCTCAGGATTACTTGTCAATGGTTGGTGGAATTGAAGAACAGAGGATTACGGATTATGGATATTCTTGCATAACGTATTTTGAAACACTGATCTTCAGCAAAAGCTTATGTATAGACAAGCCTTCAGAAACCTTAGTTGGGGAAGGGAGAATTGGCGCCGCACTAATTTAAGATTACTCTACCTGCCAATTTCCCCTCCCCTCGCTGCTGACCTTACGCTCTTCTTCTGGCTCGTCTCGGTTCACGGAAGAATTTGCTGAGCGGGACCCCAAGAGCATCCGTAATCTTTGTTAAAGTTTTAATAGTAACATTAGGAAGTCCGCCGGTCTCAATTTTTGAGAGGTACTCCCGCTTAATGCCACATCTCCTCTCAAGCTCCTCTTGCGTTAATCGCCTGGCCAGTCTGAGTTCCCTGACTTTTACTCCAAGATCTGCTAACATAGAATATCACCCCTTTCTTGCTTTAAACCAAATTTTATTTTCTTTTTAATCTATAAATAAGATAGATATTTTGTAATAAATATTCCCAAAACAGGTAACAATGAAATCAAAACAGACTAATTCCAGATCAATTTAGCAATATTCTTCTCCGGGCAAACAGGTTGCCTGATTAAATTCCATATATTCAATATGTTATGGTTAACCAGGAACTATTGTTATCTCTTGGGGAGCGAATCCGCCCCAAAAGTGCCCCACCGGGGTTAGCTGCTCTTCCTCAGCAAACGGATTGTCAAAATGTATGCTTGATAGCCGGAGTAAAGCAGTTTATACTAGCTTAGCACAGATAAGGACAGCCTCCTGAGCATAGCGAACGAATTTTCCTTGACAAGGAAAGGATTGTTTTGGTAGTGTCAAAAAATCAAAGGATTAGTTAACTTTTACCCCGGATTATTCATAAATCCACGGCAAACATTGATGATGCTATTTGAATACAGCTAGTTACAAAATAACGGTCAAAAAACAAAATGGCTCATACAAACTACCGAAAACTCCCGCTATGGAAGCGACCAGCGGGAGCGTCTTATAAATCCCGAATTATTCGGGTTACAAGGAGAAAATAACGCATGAAAAAAACTTATCTTATGACGCCAGGTCCGACGCCTATTCCTCCATCGGTGCTCCTCTCTATGGCCCAGCCCATCATCCACCATCGTACCGAGGAATTTGAGCAGGTATTTGCTGAAGTAAGGCAAGGTCTCAAATATCTATTCCAGACGGAAGCCGATGTGTTGAGCATATGCTCTTCGGGAACCGGAGCGATGGAGGCGGCGGTTGTCAATCTGCTTTCCCCCGGAGACCGGGTAATAACGGTAAACGGCGGTAAATTCGGCCAGCGCTGGACCCAGATCTGCCAGTCCTACGGCGTCTCTGTGGATGAGCTCTTTGTGAAGCGCGGTCAGCCGGTGGACCCGGATGTGGTAGCTTCACGATTAGCCAATGGCGATAGATACTCCGCTGTTTTTACTACATTCAGCGAGACTTCTACCGGTGTGGCCCATGATATTGGCGCTCTGGCTAAAATAGTGTCGGCTTACCCTGAGACTGTGCTGGTGGTGGATGCCATTACGGCTTTGGGGGTCATTGATATCCCGATGGATGATTGGCGGATTGACGTTCTGGTAACCGGATCCCAAAAGGCGCTGATGCTGCCGCCGGGATTAGCGTTCATTGCCTTGTCGGATAAAGCCTGGGGTAAGGTGGAGAACTCACGGCTGCCTAAATATTATTTCGATTTAAAGAAAGAGCTGAAAATGCAGCAGAAAAACCAGAGCGCCTATACTCCGGCAATTTCCCTGCTGATTGGGCTGAGAGAGGTGCTTAAGATGATCAGGGAGGAGCGGCTGGAGTGTCTTTTCCTGAGGCATAAAACTCTGGCTAAAGCCTTAAGGGAGGCTATATGCGCCCTAGGGTTGGATTTGTTTGCTCCAACTTCCCCCTCGGATGCTTTAACCGCCGTAAAAGTCCCCGACGGTATTGACGGTAAAAAGTTGGTAAAACATATGAGTCAGAAATACGGGGTGACCATAGCCGGCGGGCAGGATGAGCTTAAAGGCAATATTTTCCGGATCGCCCATCTGGGATATCTGGGGCATTTTGATCTGATAACCGCCGTCTCAGCCCTGGAGATGACCCTCCGCGACTTAGGACATCCGGTAACTTTAGGGAAAGGCGTAGCCGCCGCCCAAGATATCTTGGGGTAGCCCCTAGGCAAAACGAGTAAAAACGGGGGAAATTAACCATGAAAGGTATCTATCGTGCTGGAACTTAAAGGCCATGAGGCGGCCATTGAAGAACTTCTGGAAGAGATGTATGGGCATGAAAAGATTAAAGAACGTTATGGTGAGCCGATTATGAGTAAGGACAACTTTATTAAAGGGTTAAAGAAAGATGGCTTCTTATGAGCTTATCTTCCTTAAATCTTTTGATCGTGACCTGCGAGGATTAGACCGCCGGATGATTCCGATTATTGTAGAAAAGGCGCTTGCACTTGAGGCCAACCCTCGTCCGGCACAGTCTAAAAAATTACGGGGAACCAATAATGAGTACCGCCTGCGGGTGAGGGATTACCGCATATTCTACACCATTGATGATCCGGAAAAGAGAGTTATTGTGTATCACGTAGCTCATCGCCGTGAGGCTTACCGGTGAATTAGGAGGCGGGGGGTGTTTCCTGTGGTGTCAGATTCAGTAAATCTGACACTTTCTATCTGGCTGTCAGGTCTCCATGACCTGACTGCGCAAAGGAGTTAGGCTGGTGAAACCACAGGACTTGGCTATTGTTAAAAGGTTCAAGGAGCTTGTTTCTCAGAAGGTAAAGGTTTGCCGCCTGTTGGTATTTGGATCGCGGGCCAGGGGGGATGCCGAGCCATATGCTGATCTTGATCTCCTGGTGGAGATTGAGCATCCCCAGCCGGGGGTTCGCAAATGGATTAGCGAATGCGCTTGGGAAGCTGGTTTTCCAAGCGGAGTGGTGGTGGCTCCGGTGGTCTATACTAAAGATGAGCTTCAACGCCACCCGGCTCGTTTCTCCTGCTTTTTAAAAATAGTGTTTAAAGAGGGGGTTGCGGTCTAGTCTAACTATGTCCGAGGAGAGTAAGTATCCGGTTATCTACCGTGTAAAACAGGCTCAGGAAGCGCTTAGAGATGCAGCTATTCTTTTGGAACATCAGGGAACCTCCAGGGCCATTATTAATCGTTGCTATTATGCTGTCTTCTATTCGGTTCAGGCCCTGCTGGAGTTAAAAGGTTTAACAACCTCAAAACATGCTGGAGCGATCTCTTTATTTGACAAAGAATTCGTAAAAACCGGAGAATTTGATCCGATATTTTCTAAGGATGTTCATATGGCTTTTGAATTACGTCAAGAGTGGGATTATAAAATGGTTGAGAAGCTAGATGAGATCAACGAGCAAGAAACCTTGAAAAATGCTCAAAGATTTGTTGCTTGTACCAAGGAATATTTAAGAAAACATGGGTATTCAATCTGACGCATAGTCGGGGTAAAAGGAAAGAGGAGAAATTAATTATGGTGTCAGATTCAGTAAATCTGACACTTCCTATCTGGCTGTCAGGTCTGAGGACCTGACAGCACAAAAAGTACGCTTTAGTCGGATGAACCATTTCTACTTCGTGATTTCTACTTGATACATAGCTCCTGTTTGAGGTCTTCAAGAGAGGAGGTATTTCCGGCGAGGTGCTCCTGTCTTGATTGCCTCATTTTGGCAATGAAATCGGGATCATGGGCCAGCAGAAAATCCTCCAGCTCATCTTCTAGCTCATGAAAGGCATTGGCTGCCAGAGATATTTTCCTTAATAAGGATACCGGGACAGAAATGGTTTTTGACATGATCAATGTTCCTGGTTACTTGGCTCTAAAAACAGTTTAATTATCCGGATTATTCATAAATCCACGGCAAACATTGATAATTCTATTTGAATACAGCTACTTATAAAATAACGGTCAAAAAACAAAATGGCTCATACAAATCACCGAAAACTCCCGCTATGGAAGCGACCAGCGGGAGCGTGTTTATGATCTCGAATTATTCGGGAATTATAACCTTAATTTTTATTTTATGCAAAAAGTATCTAAAAGTTATCATGGAAGATAGGGAGAGAATATGAAGGTATTAGTTTCAGATCCGCTATGTGAGCAGGGGATAGAGATCCTGCGGCGGGAGCCGGACTTGGAGGTGGATATAAAGACGGGGCTGTCCCCGGAGGAGCTTACTGCTATTATTCCAGGCTATGAGGCGCTGTTGGTGCGGAGTTCCACTAAGGTAAGAGCTCCGATGATATCCGCCGCCAGGAGGTTGAAGGTAATCGGTCGGGCAGGGGTGGGGTTGGATAATATAGATGTGGAGGCCGCCTCTAAACAAGGGGTTGTGGTGATGAACACCCCCGGCGGCAATACTATCTCCACCGCCGAGCACACGGTGGCTATGATACTGGCCCTCTCGAGGTTTGTCCCCCAGGCCAGCCTTTCCTTAAAGTCCGGCCGCTGGGAGAAGAAGAAATTTTTAGGGGTGGAAATTTATGGAAAGACCTTGGGGGTTGTAGGCTTAGGGCGCGTCGGCAGGGAAGTGGCCCGGCGCATGAGAGGTTTTGGAATGCGTATTCTGGCCTATGATCCTTATATCTCTCTGGAGGCGGCTAAGAAGGAAGAGATAGAGGTCGTGGAATTGGAAGAAATATTCTCTAAGGCCGATTATATTACCGTGCATACCCCATTGACCCCTGATACCCGTTATCTAATCGGCCGGCAAGCTGTTTCCCGGATGAAGGACGGGGTATATCTGATAAACTGTGCCCGGGGGGGGATAATTGATGAGGCGGTCCTCTGTCAGGGGCTGGATAGCGGCAAGATAGCTGGAGCCGCGTTAGATGTTTTTGAGATAGAACCCCCTGCTCCCAACCATCCTCTGCTTAAATTTGCAAATGTAATTTATACTCCGCACCTGGGGGCGTCTACCAAAGAAGCCCAACAGCAGGTAGGTATAGCTGTTGCCCGGCAGGTTGTGGATTTCCTGAACCGGGGGATAGTATCAAATGCGGTCAATATGCCTTCGGTTTCCCAGGAAAGTTTTGTGAATGCCTGGCCGTATATCAGCTTAGCCGAAAAGTTATCGAAGCTGACCGGACAGCTATCGGAAGGGCGGCTGGAAGGTTTACGGCTGGAGTATTCGGGCGAGGTATTGCGCCAGGACATAACTCTGCTTACTATGGCGGCCCTGAAAGGTTTGCTCTCTCCGGTGTTGGGGGAGAGCGTTAACTATGTAAATGCGCCGGTACTGGCCAGGGAGCGCGGGCTGGAGGTAGTGGAGACCAAAAAAAGTGATAGCGGCGACTATGGTAATCTTATACATCTGGAGTTACTGACCAGCAAAGATCGCCATTCTATTTCCGGAACACTGTTTAGCAGGAATGAGGCCCGGCTTGTGGAGTTGGACGGTTTTATGATCGAGGCTATTCCTGCCGGTTGGATGCTGATAATTACTAATCTGGATAAGCCGGGGGTGGTCGGTCATATTGGCTGCGCTTTAGGAAGTCAGGGCATAAACATCGGCGGTATGCAGCTTGGCCGGGAAGATGATGGCGGCCAGGCCATTTCAATCGTCAACGTAGATAGCCCTATCTCTGAGGAGGTTCTTACGCAAATCCGCCGACTACCGCATATTCTCTCAGCTAAGCTGGTAAAAGTATGAGCAAAAGAGAAGCGGCGGCTGGTTTACTGCATTGGTCGGGCGCTGGCTCGTTGTCCTTGGTCTGGCAGCGTATTTTAGGTCGCCGGGAGAAACTTGCGATCTTAGCCTACCATAGGGTAGCTGAACCGGAAGATGGTTTCGGCTTCCTCGATGAGGAGCTAATTAGCGCTACTCCCGCCCAGTTTGACGAACAGATATCTTATCTGACACAGCATTATCATCTAACCACCTTCAGCCAACTGCAAAAGGCGCCTCAGGAAAAACAAAAGCTTTCTCCTCTGTCCGTAATTATTACCTTTGATGACGGCTATCGGGATGTGTGGGATGCAGTCTGGCCAATCCTGAGAAAACATAAGGCTCAGGCGGTAGTATTTTTGGCCACGGATTATATTACTTCAGGAGAACTTTTCTGGTGGGATAAGGTTTATTACTGCCTCAAGCAAACTTCAAAAGATAAGCTTAGTTTGAAGTCCCGGGCTGACTGGCAGCCGTTACCCTTAACTACTGATACAGAGAGGCATAGAGCCAAAACCAAGCTGATTCAGTATCTAAAACAGGCTCCGGATGGTGAGCGGAGACAAATCCTGGATGAGCTAGCCGCCGAGACAGGGGTCAAGGTAGCACTGCCGCCGGACTGGAGACCTACTCTAACCTGGGCAGAGGTGCGGAAGCTGAGCCGGAAAGGGCTGGAGTTTGGAGCCCATACCATGACCCACCCAATCCTGACGCAGCTTTCTGATGAGGCGCTGGCCCGGGAGTTACAAGGGTCCCGGCACAGGATATCAGAAGAGACCGGCCAAGCGGTGGTTAGTTTCTGTTATCCGGTAGGTATAGAGGGAGCTTACGATGAGCGGGTAAGAGGTGCGGTAGAGAGGTGCGGTTTTAAGTTTGCTGTCGTGGCCGGACATGGAGTAAACAACATGTCGGCGGTCGACCCCTTAGCTTTACGTCGTCTCCGGGTAGCGCCCCGGGATAGTTTGCTGGTCTTTAAACAAAAACTTCTTTTTCCTCAGTGGATTAGGTATTAACCCGAATAATTCGGGACTTATAACACGCTCCCGTTGGTCGCTTCCATAGCGGGAGTTTTCGGTAATTTGTATGAGCCATTTTGTTTTTTGACCGTTGTTATATAAGTAGCTGTATTCAAATAACATCATCAATGTTTACCGTGGATTTATGAATAATCCGGGTTAATAATGGAGGTTCTGAACTATTAGAGTTTTAGGTATTTCAGCCTTAGATAACGATACGGCGGTAACTCTGGTAACCGACGGCTGTATTGAAGCGGCGGTGATGGAGGAGCGTCTGACTCATAAAAAGCACCAAAACGGCTTTCCTAAGCTGGCCTTGCAGTCGCTCTTTGATATAGCTAAATGCGGTCCTGAAGAGATCGATTATGTAGCTTATCCTTTCTTTGATTACCCAACACAACGTCAGCTTCTCATACAAGGTTACCTCAAGGACTTAAACGATAACCTTAAGAACATAAACGGCTTAGGGCCTATCCTGCAACATGAGTGGTCATATTTGCGCTGGACTATGAAGGCGATTAGCGACCATCGACGTTTCAATCGGGAGCTGGAGGAAAATCTGGCTAAATTGGGTCTGCTGCCCAAGCTTCACCGCGTGGAACATCAACTGGCCCATGCGGCGGCCGCTTTCTACACCTCTGGATTTGAAGAAGCGCTAATTCTCACCCTGGATTGGTATGGGGATGGTCTGGCAGGCAGTATTTCACTGGGAACTCAAGCTGGAATAAAGCGCATTCTGTCTATAGAGTATCCCCATTCCCTGGGTCTGTTCTATGCCCAGGTAACCGGGGCCTTAGGATTTAGAATGTCCCACCATGAAGGGAAGATCGTAGGCTTGGCAGCCTTTGGCGATAAAGATAAGCTCTCCTCGGCGGTGCGAAAAAAGTTTATGGAGCGGGAAGGAGAATATCGCTATTTAACGGCGATGGATTTTGCTTTCAGCCGGAAGTTGGCGCGCAAATATTCCCGGGAGGATGTGGCCGCCGCCTATCAGGCGGTGCTGGAAGAGGTAGTTACTTCCTTAGTTCGCCCCTATCTACGGGAACATCGGCAGCGGGCGCTGGTATGTGCCGGCGGCGTAGCCGCTAATGTGAAGCTAAATCAACGGTTACATGAGATGGAGGATGTACGGCGGATATTTATTCACCCGGCGATGGGCGATGATGGCACCGGCGCCGGCGCGGCGCTGTATTTATCCGCTATTAATGGAGTAAGGCCCAAGAAGCTGGAGAATGTTTTCTTGGGGCCGGATCATACAGATGAGCAAATAAAGCAAGCTTTAGATAACCATGGCTTATCATATCAGTATTTTGACCCCATAGAACCTGAGATAGCCAGGCTCTTAGCCGACAACAAAGTGGTTGCCAGATTTTGCGGTCGGATGGAATACGGCCCTCGTGCTTTAGGGAATAGATCAATACTTTATCCAGCCACCGATCCTAAGGTCAATGACTGGCTGAACCAGCGCCTGCAACGCACTGAGTTTATGCCTTTCGCTCCGGCTACCCTCTCTGAACATGCCAGGCAGTGCTATAATAATCTTGAGGGGGCCGAACAGGCCGCCCAGTATATGACCATCACCTTCGATTGCACTCCCTGGATGAAGGAGCATTCGCCGGCGGCTGTCCATGTGGATGGAACCGCCCGTCCGCAATTAGTTGCTCCACATACCAATCCCAGCTTCTATAGGCTGCTGTGCGAGTATAGAAAACTGACGCGGCTGCCCAGCTTAGTCAACACCAGTTTTAATATGCATGAGGCTCCGATGATCTGCTCCCCGGAAGACGCTATCCAGACCTTTAAAGATGGCAAGCTGGATTACCTGGCCATCGGCAATTTCCTCGTATAAACTCCCCCCCATAGATTATTTCCCGTCATCCTGCTGTATGGTGAAAATAATTTACCCCCTAACCTGTTTCGCCCCCAAGGCACGCTAAAACCGGATGAACTTAGCGCACCTGTCGGTGCGGACTTTTCAGACATACAAACTGTCATTTTGTGCAGTCAGGTCCTCAGACCTGACTGTGGTTTTAGGAGGTGGCAGGTTCAGGAAACCCACTCATTCAGCCTGTCGGGTTTGAGAACCCGACAGCACATAAAAACTTATTTGCTTGTTTTATTGGACCTAAAAAAGGGAATTCCTATACGTTGAACTTATATTTGCTTTGAGTAGCAATTTATTTGAGCAAAGAATTATATTTACTCTGATTAGTATCTATATAATTAGAAGCATTATGTAAATAGCAGGCAAACTGTCTGCGTCGGAATAATCATAAAAAGTCTAACATCGTATATTATGGGTATTGTTGATCGGTTGATGGTTTACATTTTCCATCGCCGGCGGGCTGTTTTTCCCGAATATATTTGATAAAATTCTATGGGCTTGCCAATAATTATGATAATATATTTAGTCCATTTATTAACATTGAAAAGCAACATTCCCGGCTGGAAGGAGGTTATTAAGTTAGCTTATGATTAACAATGTTAAGCAATATGCTTGTATAAATAATAAGGTGAGGGTTTTGCTGATTGAAGATCAGCCGGATCATGTTGAATTAATCCGTGATATGTTAGCGGAAGTCAAATCTATCAATTTTCATCTGGAACATGCCGCTCGACTGTCCACGGGATTGGAACTGCTCTCAAGGGGAAAAATAGATGTGGTTCTTTTGGATCTGTCACTCCCGGATAGTGAAGGAGTAAATACTTTTCGCAGTATACATGCCCGGTCGCCGGAGGTGCCGGTGGTAGTAATCAGCGCCTATGAGGATGAGACGTTTGCAGTCAGCGCTGTCCATGCCGGCGCCCAGGATTATCTGGTCAAGGGGCGGGTGGATAGCGATTTACTGGGCAGATCCATTTGTCATGCCCTTGAGAGGAACCGAATGTTGGGAACGTTGCGCCGCTCTGAACAAGAATTGAGGATCAGGAACAAAATTGCCGAGATATTTCTTACTACTCCGGATAATGAAATGTATGGAGAGGTTTTACAGATTATTTTGGAATCTGTAGCTAGTAAATATGGAATTTTCGGATATATCGACCAAAATGGAGCTTTAGTTTGCCCTTCTATGACCAGAGATGTCTGGGATAAATGTCAAATTCCCCATAAAGATATTGTTTTCCCTCGGGAGATGTGGCACGGTATCTGGGCTCGTGCTATTGTAGAGAAAAAGAGTCTGTATTCAAACGAACCTTTCAATGTTCCGACAGGACACATTCCTATATTTAGAGATTTAGCGGTACCTATTATCTCTCAAGGAAACTGCATTGGACTTATACAAGTAGCCAACAAGACTATCAACTACCACGAGCAAGATCAAAAATTATTAGAGAAAATTGCAGATTATATAGCCCCAATATTAAATGCGCGACTTGAAAGGGATGCGCATGAAGGGGAGCGCAGGCGGGCGGAGAATAAATTACACAATAAAATAGAAGAACTTGAACAGGCAGAGACAATTCTTAAACAGCAGGCACAGATTATTAACCAGACCCATGATTCAGTGATCATGACAGATCTGAAGGGTCATATTACTTTCTGGAATAGAGGCGCGGAAAATCTTTTTGGCTACCGGGCGGAAGATATTACGGGCCGGTATATATCATTTTTATATCCGGAAGAAGATAAAGAGAAAATATTGAGAGAGGTAATAGCGCCGCTTAAAGAAAAAGGAAATCACGAAGCGGAATTAAGGCAGGTAAGGCAGTCCGGTGAAATTATTTTTATTCATCTGTCGCTGTCGCTGGTTAAGGATTTAAATGACAATGTCACGGGTATGATTGGTTACTCTATAGATATTACCGAGCGCAGACGCGCCGAGGAGGCCCTGAGAGCGCGACAGGGAGAAATAGAAGACCTCAACGCCAATCTCGAAGGACGGGTGCGGGACGAACTTGAAAAGAGCCGCCAAAAAGATCTTATCATGATGCATCAGTCGCGGTTAGCGGCGATGGGCGAAATGATCGGGCATATTGCCCACCAGTGGAGGCAGCCGCTCAATGGGCTCATCCTAATACTATACAATCTAAAAGATTATTACGCTGATAATGAACTGACAGAAGAGATGTTTGATGATTTATTTGAGCGGGGCAAAAAAATGATCGAAAAAATGTCGACTACTATAGATGATTTTAGAAACTTTTACCGGCCCACCAAAGGGAAAAAAGACTATAGCGTTAACGAGGTTGTTAGTGAATGTTTATCACTGCTTGATGCCAGCTTTAGATACAATAACATATCGGTTAAAATTAATGAAGGGGAGACAATAACCACCTTTGGATTTCCGAATGAATATTCCCAAGTGGTACTAAATATCCTCAATAATGCCAGAGACGCGATTGCCGTAAAGGAAATGGACGGGAGTATAAGAATTGATATTCTGCGGGAAGATCATTTTGCTGTGGTCAAGATAATAGACAACGGCGGCGGTATT